>NZ_JABEMA010000099.1 GCF_013004605.1 Pseudokineococcus marinus | reverse complement strand
CTCCCGCCCGCCCCCGCCGCCGACCGGGCGGCGACCGTGGTCGTCGTGGGCGCCGGGCAGGCCGGCCTGTCGGCGGCGCACCACCTGCGGCGCCGCGGCTTCACCAGCGCCCTCGACGGCGCGGGCGACCGCTCCTTCGTCGTCCTGGACGCCGACGCCGCCCCGGGCGGCGCGTGGCAGCACCGCTGGCCCTCGCTGAGCATGAGCACGGTGAACGGGATCTTCGACCTGCCCGGCGCCCCGCTGCCGCCAGTCGACCCCGAGGAGCCGGCGCGCACGGCCGTCCCCCGCTACTTCGCGGCCTACGAGCGCGACCAGGGCCTGCCGGTCCTGCGGCCGGTGCGGGTGCGGGGCGTCGAGCGGGTCGACGACGACCCCGAGGGCGACCTCCTCGTCCGCACCGACGCCGGGACCTGGCGGGCCGCCTCCGTCCTCAGCGCCACGGGCACGTGGACCAACCCGGTGCTCCCCCGCTACCCGGGCGCCGACGCCTTCCGGGGGCGCCAGCTCCACACGAGCCAGTACGTCTCGGCCGAGGACCTCCGCGGGCACCGGGTCGCCGTCGTGGGCGGCGGCATCTCGGCGGTCCAGCTGCTCGAGGAGGTCTCGCGGGTGGCGTGGACCGCCTGGTACGCGCGGCGCGAACCCGTCTTCCGGACGGGTCCCTTCACGTCGGAGACGGGGCGCGACGTCGTCGCCCGCGTCGCGGAGGACGCCGAGGCCGGGCGGGCGCCGCGCAGCGTCGTCTCCTACACCGGCCTCTCGTGGACGCCGTACGCCGTCGCCGCCCGCGAGCGCGGCGTCCTGCGGCGCCGGCCGATGTTCACTGCGCTCGAGCCGCACGGCGTCCGGGAGGCGGACGGCACGTCCACGTCCGTCGACGTCGTCCTGTGGGCCACCGGGTTCCGCCCCGCGCTCGACCACCTCCAGCCGCTGGGCCTGCGCAGCGCCGACGGCGGCGTCGAGGTCCGCGGGACGCGGGTGCTGCGCGAGCCGCGCGTGCACCTCGTCGGCTACGGCCCCGCGCAGTCGACCGTCGGGGCCAACCGGGCCGGGCGCGACGCCGTCGCCGACGTCGTCGCGGCCCTGCGGCGCCGGGCGGCCCGTCCCTGAGCCGCGCCTGACCGGGGCGCCGGGGCTCGACGCGGACCACCCCCGCGCGCGACCCTGGGCGCCCGCGACCGGGAGCACCGGCCGCCCGAGGAGCAGGAGGCCGCCGTGGCCGGGCACCGCGTCTTCGCCGCGCCGCTGGCGAGCATCCACCCGCACTACGTGGCCAAGGCCGAGCGGAAGGGGCGCAGCCGGGCCGACGTCGACCTCGTCGTCTGCTGGCTCACCGGCTACGACGCCGCCGGCCTGCAGCGCGCCCTCGACGACGAGGTGGACCTCGAGACGTTCTTCGCGCGGGCCCCGGCGATGACGCCGCGCACCGCGGAGATCACCGGCCTCGTGTGCGGCGTCCGCGTCGAGGACGTCGAGGACCCCCTCATGCAGAGGATCCGCTGGATGGACAAGCTCGTCGACGAGGTCGCCCGCGGCAAGCGGATGACCTCCGTGCTGCGCGGCGACGACGTCGACGCCGCCCGGGCGCGGGCGGGGCTCGACGCGCCGTCGCCCTCGTCGGCCCCCGACGGCGGTGCGCGAGATCACGTTCCGGCAACTCCGTGACCGGAGCGCCTCCGCCGCCCTAGTGTCCGCGGTGCGGGCAGAGGTCGCCTCCGACGAGCTGCCGACGGGGGCCCGGGGCGCTGCTGCGCCCGGGCGCAGGGGGTACTCATGGCGCTCTCGACGACGTCCTCTCGCGGGACGGGGCCCGCTCGCCGGACCGGACCTGCTCGCCGGACGAGCTCACGGGCGCTCGTCGCCGCCCTCGTGGGCGGTGCCCTGCTCCTCGCGGGGTGCGGCGGCGGCCCCAGCACCGACCCCGAGGCGGAGGGGGAGGTCGGCCCGCTCGGCGAGTACTTCGCGCAGATGTACCCCGAGCAGTCCGAGGAGGACATGGCCGCGCAGATGCGCGAGGTCGAGGAGCTCACCGCCGCCTGCATGCAGGAGCAGGGCTTCGACTACACGCCGATGGACACCTCGCAGGCCTTCGGCGACATGACCGTCGAGGAGGACGTCGACTACGAGTCCGAGGAGTACGTCGCCACCCACGGCTACGGGATGACGACGTGGGAGGAGGAGGCCGCCCCCGCCGAGGAGGAGGTGTGGGTCGACCCCAACGAGGACTACGTCGCGGGCATGTCCGAGAGCGAGCAGAACGCCTTCTACGAGGCGCTCTACGGGCCCATGGACGTCGTGGAGGAGACCGACCCCGAGGCCGAGATGGCCGAGTACGACTGGACCACCGCCGGCTGCAGCGGCGAGGCGCAGCACGAGGTCGAGGGCGACGCCGTCGACCCCTTCAGCGACCCGGCCTTCTCCTCGCTGCAGGAGGAGATGGACCGGATGTACACCTCCGTGCAGGACGACCCGGCCGTGGCCTCCCTCGACGGCGACTGGTCCGCCTGCATGGCCGAGGCGGGCTACGACTTCGCGACGCCGGACGCCGCCTGGGAGGACATCAGCACCCGCAGCGACGAGCTCTACGCCGCGACGAGCGAGACCTCCCCGGAGCCCGACCCGGTGGCGTGGGAGGAGCTGCAGCAGCTGGAGATCGACACCGCCCTGGCCGACCACCGCTGCAAGGACGAGGTCGACTACGACGAGACCTACCAGGAGGTCTCGCTGCGGGTCGAGCAGGAGTTCGTCGACGCCCACCGCGCCGAGCTCGACGCCATGGTCGAGGCCGCGGGCCAGGAGCCGTGAGCGAGCGGTCCCGCGCGGGCCGGGGCGGCCGCACGGTCGCGGTCGTCGGCGTCACCGCCGCGCTGGCCCTGGGGGCGGGCCTGCTCGCCGGGCGCGCGGTCACCTCGCCGGCCGAGGCGGCCGCGGAGGCGGAACCGCCGGCGGCGGGACCCATCACGGTTCCCGTCGAGCGGCGGGTGATCTCCGACGACGTCGTCCTGCGGGGCGACGTCCGCTACGACGACCCGGCGCCCGTCACCGTGGAGACGGGTGACCGCGGCGAGGCGGGCCCCGCCGTCGTCACCGGTGCCGTGCCCGAGGTGGGCGCGACGCTCGAGGCGGGCGCCGTCCTCCTCGAGGTGACGGGGCGTCCCGTGCTCGTGCTGCCCGGCGAGCTGCCGGTCTACCGCAGCCTGCGGGCGGGCTCCTCGGGGCCCGACGTCGTCCAGCTCGAGGAGGCCCTCACCGCCCTCGGCATCGACGTGGGCGAGCCGGGCGACACCTACGACAGCGGGACCGCCGCCGGGGTCCGGGCGCTCTTCGACCGCGCCGGCTACGCCTCGCCGTCGGCGGGCGAGGAGGTGGAGGCCCTCGTGGAGGACGCCGAGGCGGCGCTCGAGCAGGCGGAGGCTGACCTCGCGGCGGCCAGCGCCGCGCTGCAGGAGGCCCGGTCGGGCCCCGCCGAGTCGACGCGGGTGGAGGCCGACAACGGCGTCCGCGAGGCCGAGCGCCAGCTGGCCGCCTCACGCGAGGGCGGTGACGCCCTGGCCGTCGCCGCGGCGGCGGACGCCCTCGAGCTGGCCCGCGCTCAGCGGCGCGAGGCCCTCGCCGTCCCCGAGCCCGTCGCGGAGCAGCAGGCGGTCGCGGCGGCCGAGGCTGCCCGCGACGGCGCGCAGGAGGCCCTGCTGCAGGCGCGGGACGAGGCGCTGACGGGGCTGCCGGCGGGCGAGGTCGTGTACCTGCCGTCGCTGCCCCGCCGTGTGGACGAGGTGTCCGTGCGCCGCGGCGGCCTCGTGGACGGGGCGGTCGTGCAGGTCTCCGGCGCGACGCTCGAGGTCTCGGCCACGGCGTCGACGAGCGACGCCGCGCTGCTGGCGCCGGGGATGCCGGCGGTGCTGGCGGGCCCCGACGGCGAGGAGGTCCCCGTCGAGGTGTCGGCCGTCACCGACGAGGAGGGCGGCGGGTCCGCCGGCGACGGCGGCGCGGAGGGCGAGGGCGGCGACGGCTCCGGCGGGGAGGGCTCGGGCGGCGGGGGCTCGGGCGAGCCGAGGACAGCCCGCTCCACGGTCGTCTTCGCCGTCGGCGCGCTCACCGACGAGCAGCTGACCGCGCTGCAGGGCCAGAACGTGCGCGTCACCGTGCCGGTGAGCTCGACCGGCGGGGAGGTGCTCGCCGTGCCCCTGGCCGCGCTGACGGCCGGGCCCGGCGGCGAGTCGCGGGTCGAGGTCGCCGGTGACGACGGCGCCACCGAGCTCGTCGTCGTCGAGACGGGGCTGGCCGCGGACGGCTACGCCGAGGTCTCCGGCCCGGGCCTGGACGAGGGCGACCTCGTCGTCGTGGGGCGATGAGCGCCCCCGTCGTCGAGCTCGTCGGCCTGACCCGGACCTTCCCCGGCCCGCCCCCCGTGCACGCGCTCGACGGGGTGGACCTCGTCGTGCGCGCCGGGGAGTACGTGTCGGTCGTCGGGCCGTCGGGGTCGGGCAAGTCGACGCTGCTCCACGTCCTCGGCCTGCTCGACCGGCCCACCGGAGGGGACTACCTCCTCGACGGCGTGCCGACGTCGACGACGTCCGAGCGGCACCGCGCCCGCCTGCGCGGCGGCCGCATCGGCTTCGTCTTCCAGCAGTTCCACCTGCTGCCGCACCGCAGCGTCCTCGAGAACGTCCTCCTCGCGACCCTCTACAGCGGGGTGCCGCGCGCGGAGCGCGTCGACCGGGCCCGCGCCGCCCTGGAGCGGGTGGGCCTCGGCCACCGCGTCGACGCGGGCCCCACCACGCTGTCCGGCGGCGAGCGCCAGCGCGTGGCCGTCGCCCGCGCCGTCGTCACCGGGCCGAGCCTGCTGCTGGCCGACGAGCCCACGGGCAACCTCGACTCGGTGAGCTCGGCCGCGGTGATGGACCTCTTCGACGAGCTGCACGCCTCGGGGCTGACGCTCGTCGTCATCACGCACGACCCCGTCGTCTCCGCCCGGGCGCAGCGGCGGGTGCGCATCAGCGACGGCCTGCTGGCGGAGCTGTGAGGCGGCGCGCCGCACCGGTGGCGCTCGAGGACGTCCTCGAGCTGGCCGAGACGGACCCGCCACCGCCCCCGCGCCGTCGGCGGTGGCGGGGCCGTCCGTGGCGGCGGGGCGACGGCTTCGACCTGCGGGACCTGCTCGCCGAGGGCGTCGCCAGCGTCGGCGCCCGCCCGGGACGGCTGGCGCTGACGATGCTCGGCACGGTGCTCGGCATCGCCTCGCTCGTCGTCACCGTGGGCCTGGCGCAGACCGCCGCCGGGCAGGTGGGCCGCCAGTTCGACGCCGTCGCCGCCACCCAGGTCGTCGTCCGCCCCGGCAGCGTCCTCACCCAGTCCGGCGAGGAGCGCGCGACGGGGCGCCTGCCCTGGGACGCCGAGGAGCGCGTCGAGCGGCTGGCCGGCGTCGAGGACGCCGGGGCGCTCGCCGCCGTCGACCTCGGCGGGGCGCCCGTCACCGCCGTGCCCGTCAACGACCCGTCCGCGCCCGCCGCGGTCTCACCGCCGGTCCTGGCCGCCTCCCCCGGGCTGCTCGACGCCGTCCGCGGCCGCGTCGTCACCGGTCGGTTCTTCGACGCCGGGCACGACGCCCGCGCCGACCAGGTGGTCGTGCTCGGGGCCCGGGCCGCCGAGCGCCTCGGGGTGGGACGGGTCGACCGGCAGCCCACCGTCTTCCTCGGCGAGGCGCCCTACACCGTCATCGGCGTCGTGGACGACGTCCGCCGTCGGACCGACCTCCTCGACGCCGTGCTCGTGCCCCTCGGCACCGCGCGCGCCGACCTCGGTCTCACCGCTCCCGAGGAGCTGCAGGTCCGCATCGCCGTCGGCGCCGGCCCGCTCGTCGCCCGTCAGGCCCCGGTGGCGCTGGACCCGGGCAGCGACGACGCCTTCGACGTCGAGGCGCCGCCCGAGCGGTCGCGGGCCCGCGAGGCCGTCCAGGCCGACCTCAACGCGACGTTCCTCGCCCTCGGGGCGGTGGCGCTGCTCGTCGGCGGCCTCGGCATCGCCAACGTCACGCTCCTGTCGGTGCTGGAACGGCGCGGCGAGATCGGCCTGCGCCGCGCCGTCGGCGCCACGCGCCGCCAGGTCGCGGGCCAGTTCCTCGTCGAGTCGGTCGTCCTGGGCCTCCTCGGCGGGGTCGTGGGCGCCTCGCTCGGCGTGCTCGTCGTCGTCGGCGTCTCGGTGGTGCAGGCGTGGACGCCCGTCCTCGACCTGCCGACGGCCTTCGGCTCCGCCCTGCTCGGCGGGCTCATCGGGCTCGTCGCCGGCGCGTACCCGGCGGTCAAGGCCGCCACGGTCGAGCCGATCACCGCGCTGCGCGGCGGGGTCTGAGCACGCGCCCCGGCCCGAGCCGGCTCACCCCCGGCTGGCCCGGCCTCAGCCGGCGCCGCCCGTCACCGCCCGGCGGATGTCCTCGACCGGCGCCTTGGGCCGCCGCTGGGCGTCGAGCAGCCCGTTGGTCTCCTGCTCGGTGTCGGTGAGCTGGGTGTAGCACGAGCCGGCGAGGAAGGAGCTGGCGCGCACGGCGTCGTAGAGCGCCGCGATGCGGGCCGTCCAGTCGCCGGCGTCCTCGGCGGCGGTGTACCCCCAGGCCCCCTCCCGTCCACCACCGGGCTGGAAGGAGATGCCCCCGAACTCGGTGAGCATCACGGGCTGCCCGGCGTCGGCCGCTCCGCCGACGAGCATCGGGCGCCCGGCCGGCCCCAGGCCCCCCAGCAGCCGGTCGCGGGCCGCGGCGTCGGCGTAGCGGGGGGCCAGGACGGCGCCGTCGCCCTCGTAGTCGTGGACGGTCGCGATGTCGGTGTTCTGCTGCTCCCAGCCGTCGTTGCACACCACGGGCCGGGTCGGGTCCAGCGCCCGGGTCAAGTCGGTGAGCGCCCGGGCGTAGGCCTGCTGCGCGGGGTCGTCGCGCACCTGCTGGATGCCCCAGGACTCGTTGAAGGGGACCCACGTGACGACGCACGGGTGCGAGGCGTCGCGGTCGACGACCTCCATCCACTCCGCCACCAGGCGGTGGACCGCGCGCGCGGAGAACTCGTACGCCCCCGGCGCCTCGCCCCACACGAGCAGCCCCAGCCGGTCCGCCCAGAAGAGGAACCGCGGGTCCTCGACCTTCTGGTGGACCCGGCAGGCGGTGAAACCCAGCTCGCGGACGAGCTCGACCTCGCGCCGCAGCGCCTGCGGGGACGGCGCCGCGAGGTGCGACTCGGGCCAGTAGCCCTGGTTGAGCACGCTCCGCACGTCGTACGGGTGCCCGTTGAGGAGGAACGCGCCGTGGGCGACCTCGGCGGTGCGCAGGCCGACGTAGCTGGAGACGGCGTCGACCGGCCGCGGGGCGTCGCCGGCGTCGCCGGCGACCTCGAGGGCCACGACGGCGTCGAGCAGGCGCGGCGTCTCCGGGGACCAGGTCAGCTCGTGCTCCGCCTGCCCGTTGCGCTGCCCGGCGACGGGCACGCGCAGGTCCACCTCGCGGGCGTCGGGCCGCACGGCCTGCGCCACCTCGGCGAGGACCTCGTCGTCGTGCCGCAGCACCACGCGCACCCGGGAGCCCGCCGGGGCGCGACCGCGCAGCCGCACCGTGAGGTCGAGCGCCGAGCGCCCCAGCGCGCCGGGCGCCGGCAGCCACCGCAGGTGCTCGACGCTCGTGGCCGGGACGGCCTCGAGCCAGACCGTCTGCCAGATGCCGGTCGTGCGGTGGTACCAGATGCCGTGGGGCTCCTCGTGCCAGTCCTGCTTGCCGCGCGGCTGCGCCGCGTCGTGCGGGTCGTCCTCCGCGCGGACGACGACGAGGGGCTCACCCTGGCCGGCAGCCCGGACGGCCGCGGTCACGTCCACGACGAAGGGCGTGTGGCCGCCGACGTGCTCGCCGACGAGCGCGCCGTCCACCCAGACCCGCGCGCTGTGGTCGACCGCACCGAGGTGGAGCAGGACGCGCCCGGAGGGATCGCCGGCGCCCGCGCGGGCGAGGTCGTCCGCCGTGAGCCGGCGGGCGTACCAGACCACCGGGTGGAAGCCCCGGACCTCGACGCCCGACGCCGACGACTCGGGCGGGAAGGGGACGCGGATCTCACCGGCGTCCGGCAGCCCGGCGGCCCAGCCCTCGGCGAGGCCGACGTCGTCGTCGTCGTGGCGGAAGGCCCACGGGCCGTCGAGGCTCGCCCACGCGGCGCGCAGCATCTGCGGGCGGGGGTGGGTGCCGTCCTGCGCGCTGGCCCTCGGCAGCGCCGAGGACGAGCGGGTCGACGGGGTCGCGGCGTCGCTGCCGGAGGTGCTCATGCGCAGGCACGCTAGGACGCCCACGCCCTCGCGCGGCGCGAAGGGTCCCGCGGCCGGGCGGGGCGGCCCCGGGACGTGCGGAACCGCCGCCGCCGATGTTGGGTGGCACGCATGCGCATTTTCTTCACCGGCGGCAGCGGCAAGGCCGGTCACCACGTGGCGCCCTACCTCGCGTCGCAGGGCCACCAGGTCACCAACGCGGACCTCACGAACCTCGGCCACCCCGACGTCACCGACCTGCGCGTCGACCTCACCGACGCCGGCCAGGTGTACTCGGCGATGGCCGGCATGCCGACGATGGCCGACCTCGAGGCGCCCGAGCTGGTCCAGGGCGGCCGCGGGTCGGCCTACGACGCCGTCGTCCACTTCGCCGCCGTCCCCGCCATCGGCATCGCGCCCGACTCCGCGACCTTCGAGACGAACATCCTGGCGCACTACCACGTGCTCGAGGCCGCGACCCGGCTCGGGATCCGCAAGGTCGTCTTCGCCTCGTCCGAGACGACGTACGGCGTCTGCTTCGCCCAGGGCGAGCGCAAGCCGCTGTACGTGCCGGTCGACGAGGAGCACCCCGTCGTGCCGGAGGACTCCTACGCGATGTCGAAGGTCGCCGGGGAGGTCGTCTCCCGCTCCTTCCACGCCCGCACCGGGGCCGACGTCTACGGCTTCCGCATCAACAACGTCATCGAGCCGCACGAGTACGAGGAGAAGTTCCCCGCGTTCCTCGAGGACCCGGCGCTGCGGCGGCGGAACATCTTCGCGTACATCGACACCCGCGACCTCGGGCAGGCGACCCTCAAGGCGCTGGAGACCGACGGGCTGGGCTTCGAGATGTTCAACATCGCCAACGCCGACATGTCGGTGGCGGCGACGACGCAGGAGGTCGTCGAGCGCTTCTACGACGGCGTCGAGGTGCGGAAGGAGATGGGTCGGGACGAGACCTTCTACTCCATCGACAAGGCGCGCCGGCTGCTCGGGTACGAGCCGCAGCACTCGTGGCGCGACGTGCTGGCGGACCCGCGCGCGGACGCCTGACCGGCCGCCCCGAGTCGACCGGCGGCACGACGACGCGCCCCACCACGTCCTCGTGCCGCCGGTCGCTCAGCGCTGCAACAGCGCTCGGACGTCGGCGACGACCTCGTCGGGCGCCGTCTCGGCCAGGAAGTGCCCGGCGTCCGTGAGGCGGAGCTCGAGGTCGTCGGCCCAGGGGCGCCACACCGCCGCGGCGTCGTAGCCGAGCGCCGCGCCCCAGTCCTGCTGCACCACGCTGACCGGCACGGCGAGGCGCCGCCCGGCGTCCCGGTCGGCCTGCTCGTGCTCGACGTCGACGCCTGCGGTGGCGCGGAAGTCCGCGACGATCGACGGCACCGCCGCCGCGCTGGCGCGCAGGTACGCGGCGCGCACGTCGTCCGGCATCGCCGCAGGCTCGGTGGCCCAGGCGTCGAGGAAGTGGCCGAAGAAGACGTCGGGGCTCGCGCCGATGAGGGCCTCGGGCAGCCCGGGCGGCTGGGCCATGAGATACAGGTGGAAGGCCGCGGCCGCCGAGCGGCCCTGCAGCACGGCCCACGTGTCGAGCGTCGGGACGGCGTCGAGGAGCCCGAGGTGCGTGACGGCGTCCGGGTGGTCCAGGCCGGCCCGCAGGGCCACGAGCAGCCCCCGGTCGTGGCCGACGAGCGCGAACCGCTCGTGCCCCAGCGCGCGGGCGAGGGCGACGACGTCGGCCGCCATCGTGCGCTTGCTGTAGGTGTCGGGGGTCGTCGCCGCGGGCTTGCTGCTGGCGCCGTAGCCGCGCAGGTCCGGGCAGACGACGGTGTGGTCGGCGGCGAGCGCCACGGCGACGTGCCGCCACATGAGGTGGGTCTGCGGGAAGCCGTGGAGCAGCACCACGGGGCTGCCCGACCCGCCGACGGCGGCGTGGAGGGTGACGCCGTCCGCGACGGGGACGTCGACGGCGTCGAAGCCGGGGATGCTGGGGTCCGTGGGAGCCGGGGCCGTGCTGCGCGCGAGCGGGTCGGTCGTCGTGTCCGTCATGCCTCGAGCCTCCGGCCGGCGGATGAGCGGCGGATGAGCGCGCTCCCGCGCCTCGGCGTGCTCGGCCCCACCACCGCCTGGGACGCGGGCGGCCGC
This sequence comes from Pseudokineococcus marinus, assembly GCF_013004605.1. Lineage (GTDB taxonomy): Bacteria > Actinomycetota > Actinomycetes > Actinomycetales > Quadrisphaeraceae > Pseudokineococcus > Pseudokineococcus marinus. The sequence goes on along the minus strand of NZ_JABEMA010000099.1, from coordinate 415 downwards.
GAGCTGCGGCTGCCCGGGCCGCGCCACCGCGAGCTGCTCGTGCGCCTCGCCGTCGCGCGCGGCGCCGTCGTCCCCGTCGCCGTCCTGGTCGAGGACCTCTGGGGGGCAGCGGGTCCGGACGACGAGCGCGGGCGCACGGCGGCCGTGCGCACCTTCGTCGCGGCCCTGCGCCGCGCCCTCGAGCCGGACCGCACCCCCCGAGCCCCGGCCCGCGTCCTGCGCACCAAGGGCCCCGGGTACGCCCTGCACCTGCCCGGTCGCGCGCTGGACGCCACCGCCTTCGAGGAGGACGTCGCCCTGGAGAGCGCCGGCATCACCCTGCTGCAGGCCGACCTGACCGCACTGGTCCGCGCCCGCCGGCTGTCGCGGGCGACCATGGGCAACATCCGTCAGAACCTGGTCTTCGCGTTCGTCT
>NZ_JABEMA010000098.1 GCF_013004605.1 Pseudokineococcus marinus | reverse complement strand
GGCCAGCCGGTGGGGCGCCTCCTCGGCCGCGGCGAGGGCGGGCGCCGCGGCGGCCGCGGCGGCCTCGACGTCCGCGAGGTCGCGGCGCACGTCCGCGAGCTGCTCCTCCACCTCGGCCCGGCGCGCGCGGGCCGCGGAGTCGTCGGCCGCGTCCTGCTCCAGCAGCGCGCGCATCTGGGCGATGTCGTCGGCGAGGAGCCGGGCGCGGGCGTCGCGCGCCTCCAGCTGCACGAGCTGCGCCCGCCGGGCCGCCTTCGCCTGGCGCCCGAGCGGCCCGAGCTGGCGGCGCACCTCGCCGGTGAGGTCCTGCAGCCGGGCCAGGTTGGCCTGCATGGCGTCGAGCTTGCGCACGGCCCGCTCGCGCCGACGCCGGTGCTTGAGGACGCCGGCGGCCTCCTCGACGAAGCCCCGGCGGTCCTCCGGCGTGGCGTGCAGCACCGCGTCGAGCTGCCCCTGCCCGACGATGACGTGCATCTCGCGGCCGATGCCGCTGTCCGAGAGCAGCTCCTGCACGTCGAGCAGGCGCGCGGGCGACCCGTTGACGGCGTACTCGCTGCCGCCGCTGCGGAACATGGTCCGCGAGATGGTGACCTCGGTGTAGTCGATGGGCAGGGCACCGTCGGTGTTGTCGATCGTCAGCGAGACCTCGGCGCGGCCCAGCGGAGGCCGGCCCGGCGCGCCGTCACGGCCCGCGGTGCCCGCGAAGATGACGTCCTGCATGGACCCGCCGCGCAGGCTCTTCGCGCCCTGCTCGCCCATGACCCAGGCGAGGGCGTCGACGACGTTGGACTTGCCCGACCCGTTGGGGCCGACGACGCACGTGATGCCCGGCTCGAGGCGCAGGGTCGTCGTCGAGGCGAAGGACTTGAAGCCCTTCATCACGAGGGTCTTGAGGTGCACGGGCGCCCCTCCCCGGTGGTCCGTCGCGCTGCTGCGGCCGCCCTGGCGGGCCGCGCAGGACTGTAGCCGTGGTGGGCGGCCGGTCCGGCGGGTGACGGGCGCAGGGGGCGCGACGCGGGGCGGGGCGCCGCGGGTCGCGGGAGGGAGGGCGACCGGCGGACGGGGGACCCGCGGAGCGTCGTGCGGCGCCGGAGCGCGCACGATGGGCGCGTGCAGGAGGACCGGTGAGCCGCGACGCGCTGGGCGGGCCGAGCGCAGGCCCTGCCCCAGGCTCGAGCCCCGGTCCAGGCCCAGGACCAGGCCCAGGACCAGGACCAGGCCCAGGACCAGGCGGAGCTGCCGGGCAGCGGCCGCCCGGCCCCGGGGCGCCCGAGGACCTCGACGCGCCCGTCGCGGTCGACGGCGCCGGGAGGGGCAGGGCCGACGGGCGCACGAGCGGGGTGCGACGGCGCAGGGCCGGCGCCGCGGCGGTCGTCGTGGCCCTGGTGGCGGGCGGCTTCGCCCTCGGGCGGGCCACCGCCCCTGCCCCGGCGCCCGGGGTGATGCCGGCGTCCCTCGCGACGGTGCCGCCCTCGGCCGGGGACGACGCGCTGGTCCCCGGCGCCCGACCGGCCGGTGAGGCCGAGGGGACGCCCGCCGCCTACGCCGAGCTGTTCCCCGACGCCGACGACCGCCGCTCGTCGACGGTCGTCGTCAGCTGGGCCGGCGTCCCCGCGCTGCGGCAGGACGAGCGGGTGGCCGTGGCCGTGGTCGTCGACGAGCGCACCCGCGTCGTCGGCGCCCGTCTCGGCGACGACGCCCCCGGCAGCGCCGGTGTGGGCCTGGACCGCGGGGAGCTGGCCCGCCGCGTCCTCGAGGCCGCCGGGGAGCGGAGCACCACGGGCTCCCCGGTGGTGCACGTGAGCCGCAGCAGCGGCACGGTCGCCGTCGAGCTCGTCGACGAGGGCTACGACCTCACCGTCGCGACCACCCCGCGCGTGCACCTCGCCGTCGTCCGCGGCACGGTCGTGCAGCAGCTCCTCGCCGTCCCCCTCGCCGGGCCCCGACCGCGGGGCTGACGGCGCACCGGGCTGATGGCGCACAGGGCTGACGGCGCACGGGGCTGACGGCGCACGGGCCTGATGGGGCGCCTCAGAGCTCGACGAAGCCGCCCGGCAGCTCGCGCGGGCCCAGCCACTGCGCGGCCACCCCCCGCACCGCGCCGGGCCGTCGGCGCGCGGCCTCCGCGCCGTCGGGGGCCTGCAGCAGCCCCAGCAGCTCCTCGCACGTCGCGCGCGGGCCCTGCGCCGTCACCTCGACGCGCCCGTCGGGGAGGTTGCGAGCCGCGCCGTCCAGGCCGAGCTCGAGCGCCCGGGCGCGGGTCCACCAGCGGAAGCCGACCCCCTGGACGTCGCCGCGCACGTGCGCGAGGAGCCGCGCCGGGTCGAGGCCGGGCTGCTCCTCGTCCGGCCCCGGCTCCTGCCCCGGTGCGGGGCTCACCACCGGGCCCGCCGGGGCACCGGCTGGCAGCGCGGGCAGCGGTAGGAGCTGCGGTTCATGAACGCCTCCCTCGTGACGGGCGCGCCGCACCGCGGGCACGGCTCGCCCTCCTGGCCGTAGGCCGCCAGCGAGCGGTCGAAGTAGCCGCTGGCGCCGTTGACGTTGACGTACAGCCGGTCGAAGCTCGTGCCGCCCTGGGCGAGCGCCTCCTCCATGACGGCGGCCACGTCGGCGAGGAGGCGGCGCACCACGGGGCGGGTCAGGCCGTCCGTGGGGCGGGCGAAGTGCAGGCGCGAGCGCCACAGGGCCTCGTCGGCGTAGATGTTGCCCACGCCCGAGACGAGGGTCTGGTCGAGCAGGGCCCGCTTCACGCCGGTGCGGCGGGCGCGGAGGCGCTCGACGAGCCGCTCGAGGTCCAGGTGCGGGTCGAGGGGGTCGCGCGCCACGTGGGCGACCTCGGGCGGCAGCAGCGGGTCCGAGGGACCGCCGGCCGCGGCCCCGGCCGGCAGCCCGTCGGGCGTCGGCACGAGCGGGGCGACGAGCAGCCCCCCGAACATGCGCTGGTCGACGAAGCGCAGCTGCGCGCCGTCGTCGAGGTCGAGCCGCACGCGCAGGTGCCGCTCGTCCGGGGCCCCGGGCCGCTGCACGAGCATCTGCCCGCTCATGCCGAGGTGGGCCGACAGCGCGTCACCGGTGTCGAGCTGCAGCCACAGGTACTTGCCACGGCGGACGGCGGCGTCCACGCGGGCCCCCGCCAGGCGGCCGGCGAAGTCGAGCGGGCCAGCGAGGTGCCGTCGCACGGGCCGGGGGTGCAGCACCGCCACGTCGGTGATCGTGCGGCCGACGACGTGCGCGTCGAGGCCGCGCCGGACCACCTCGACCTCGGGCAGCTCGGGCACGCGTCAGGCGCCGCGGGAGGGGGCGCCCTCGGCGGGGGCGCCGTCGGTCAGGACGCCGGCGGCGCGGGCGAGCTCGTCCTCGCCGGTGCCGCCCAGGGCTCGCCACGCGGCCTCGGCGGCGCGCTGCTCCGCCTCCTTCTTGCTGCGGCCCTCGCCCTGGCCCTGCGGCACCCCGCCGACGAGGACGAGGGCGGTGAAGGAGCGGGCGTGGTCCGGGCCCTCGCCGGTGACCTCGTAGACGGGCGGGCCGTCCTCGCGCGCCGCCGCCAGCTCCTGCAGGCTCGTCTTCCAGTCGAGGCCGGCGCCGAGGGCGGCCGACGACGCCAGCAGCGGGTCGACGAGGCGGTGCACCAGGGCGCGGGCCTCGTCGAGCCCGGCGGACAGGTAGGCCGCGCCGATGACCGCCTCGACCGTGTCGGCGAGGATCGACGTCTTGTCGCGCCCGCCCGTCGAGCGCTCCCCGCGCCCGAGGAGGACGTGCTCCCCGAGGTCGAGGCCGCGTCCCACGCCCGCGAGGGCGCGCGAGCTGACGACCGAGGCGCGCAGCTTCGCGAGCTGCCCCTCGGGCAGGTCGGGGTGGCGACGGTAGAGGGCGTCGGTGACGACGAGCCCCAGCACGGCGTCGCCGAGGAACTCGAGGCGCTCGTTGGTGGGCTCCGCGTCGTGCTCGTAGGACCACGACCGGTGCACGAGGGCGCGCAGCAGCAGGCCCGGCTCGACCTCGAGGCCGAGCCGGGCCTGGAGCTCCGCGGCGCGCGGGACCAGCTCGAGCAGGCGCGCCCCGGCGGGGGCGCCGCCCTGCCCGGCGGCGGTGGTGCTCAGAGGTCCTTGACCTTGCGGCCCTTGTACTCGAGGTACAGGGGCGTGCCCTGGGAGTCGGTGACGACGCGCGCGTGATGGCTGCGCGCGTACGTCGTGCGCCCGTTCTCGACGGTCGCGACGAGCGGCGTGGCCTCGGCCTTCCACTGCGAACGGCGGTGGCGGGTGTTGCTGCGGGACATCTTCCGCTTCGGGACGGCCATGGTCAGTCCTCCTCGGTGCGCTGGCCCCGGTCGGAGGCCATGCTCTGGAGCGCCGCCCACCGCGGGTCGACGCTGTCGTGCTGGTGGCCCGGCTCCGCGTCCGCGAGGCGGACCCCGCAGTCGGCGCACAGGCCCGGGCAGTCCGGCGAGCACACCGGCTGGAACGGCAGCGCGAGCACCACCGCGTCCCGGAGCACGGGCTCGACGTCGACGAGGTCGCCGTCCAGCTCGTGCAGGTCGTCCTGGGTGCCGTCGGGGTCGTCCTCCGGCGCCCGGCCCGGGTAGGTGTACAGCTCCTGGAGGTCCACGACGAGCTCGCGCTCGACCGGGTCCAGGCACCGCACGCACTCACCGGTGGAGGTCGCCCGCGCCGTCCCCGACACGAGCACGCCCTCCATCACCGCCTCGAGCCGCAGGTCGAGCTCGACGGGGCTGCCCTCGGCCACGCCCACCACCGCGGTGCCGAGGTCGGCCGGTGCCTCCACGGTCCGGCGCACCGCCCGCATCGAACCGGGACGACGACCGAGCTCCCGCGTGTCGAGCACGAGCGGCGAGCGGTGGTCCAGCGTGGTCACGGCGTTCCTCCTCCACCGACGCGCAGGGCGGCGCCGGGTGGTGGTGCGGGGTGCCCCCGCCCGGCGGACCGGTGCGACGGCGGTGCGGTCGGGCGTGAGGGGCCCTGGTCGTCCTCGGCCTGCCGCGGTGGACGGCGGACCGACCGGCAAGGCTACCGCAGGGGCCGACCCGCGCCGTCCGCGCTCGCGCCGCCACGGCCGCGGCGGGACCGGCGCAGCTGGCGGCGGCGCACGGACCGCCCCGCGAGCAGCACCACCGCGGTCAGCGCGACCCAGCCGGCGACCCCCGCCAGCACCGCGAGGACGGGCGCCGGGCCGTCGGCCGCGGAGGAGGCCGACGCCAGGGCGACCGCCGCCACCGGCGGCGCGCCCGCCGCCGTCACCTCTCCGCCAGCGCCTCGTGGACCGCCGCGGCGACGGCGGGCGGCACGAGGTCGTCGACGTCGCCGCCCAGGCGGGCGATCTCCCGGACGAGCGAGGACGCCACGTGCTGCCAGCGGGGGTCGCCCGGCAGGAGCAGCGTCTCGAGGCCGGAGAGGTGGCGGTTCATCAGCGCCTGCGGCACCTCGGCGTCGACGTCGGCCCCGCCGCGCACGCCCTTGACGACGCACGCCGCTCCCACCCGGCGGCAGGCGTCGACGAGCAGGCCTCCCGGCACGAGCTCGACCCGCACCCGCTCCGCGGCCGCGCCCAGCGCCCCCGGCAGCACCTCCTCGAGCAGGGCGGCCCGCCGCTCGGGCGCCAGCAGCCCGCGCTTGGACGGGTTGGGGACGACGAGCACGACCACCTCGTCGAAGAGGGCCGCGGCCCGGGCGACGACGTCGAGGTGCCCGTGCGTCACGGGGTCGAAGGAGCCGGGGCAGGCCGCGGTGGTCACGGGCGCGAGTCTGCCCGTCGGCAGGACCGGCACGGCGCGCCCGGTCGCCCCGGTCGCCCCGGTCGCCCGAGGGGGCGTTGCCCGCCCCGCGGGGAGGGAGGACGGTGGCCCCGTGCCGACCCCTGCGCCCGACGGGCCCCTCCCCTCCGCACCCCTGCCCCCGGACCCCTCCTACCTCGCGGCCGTGCAGGCGCAGGTGGACGCCGCCGCGCGCGCCGCGGAGCCGCTCTCCTCGTCGGCGCAGGGCGCGCCGGAGGACCTCGTCCGCGCCGTGGTCGACGCCGTCGAGGCGCTCGGCCCCCGGCTCGTGGCGCTGAGCCACGACCTCGCGGAGCACCCCGAGACGGCCTTCGAGGAGCACCGGAGCGCGGGCGTGCTGGCCGACCTGGCCTCCGAGCGCGGTCTCGACGTCGAGCGGGGCGCCCACGGCCTGCCGACGGCGCTGCGGGCGGACGTCACGGGCGGCGGGGGCACCGGCGCGGGAGGTGGTGGCTCGCCCGTCGTCGCCGTCATGAGCGAGTACGACGCGCTGCCCGGCATCGGCCACGCCTGCGGGCACAACGTCATCGCCGCCGCGGGCCTCGGCGCCGTCCTCGGCCTCGCGGCGCTGGGCGACCGGCTGCCGGGCGGCGTCCGGTGGCTGGGCACGCCGGCCGAGGAGGGCGGCGGCGGCAAGGAGACGATGGCCCAGCACGGCGCCCTCGACGGCGTCGACGCGGCCGTCATGGTCCATCCCTTCGGCTACGACGTCGCCGACCACCTCTTCCTCGGGCGCCGCCAGCTGCGGGCGACCTTCACGGGGGTCACCGCCCACGCGTCCGCCCAGCCGTTCATGGGCCGCAACGCCCTCGACGCCGTCGCGCTCGCCTACCAGGGCGTCGGGCTCCACCGGCAGCAGATGCCGCCGTCGGACCGGCTGCACTGCGTCGTCACCGAGGGCGGGGACCGCCCCAACGTCGTCCCGGGACGGGCGCAGGTGCTCTTCTACCTGCGGTCCGAGCGCCCGGAGACCCTCCGGGTCCTCTCCGAGCGGCTCGACGCGATCTGCCGCGGCGCCGCGCTCATGACCGGCTGCGGGGTCGACCTCGCCTGGGACGAGAACCCCGCCACCCTGCCGGTGCGGGCCAACGCCCCGCTGGCCGGCCGCTGGGGCGCCCGCATGGCCGAGCGGGGGCGGCCCGTCCTGCCGTCCGGCGTCGTCCCGGCGCTGCTCGCGGCGTCGACGGACTTCGGCAACGTCAGCTACCGCGTGCCGTCGCTCCACCCGATGATCGCCGTCTCCGACCCGGGCACGTCCCTGCACACCCGCGAGTTCGCCGCCGCCGCGGCCGGGCCCGACGGCGACCGCGCCGTGGTCGACGGCGCCGTCGGCCTCGCCCTCGTCGTCCTCGACCACCTCGCCGACCCCGACCTGCGGGCCGCCGTCCACGCCGACTTCGCGGCCGCCGGCGGAGCCGTCGACGTCGCCCGCTACTTCGACGCCCCGACGGCGGCGCCGGCGCCGGGGGGCGCCGCGTGAGCGCCACGGGCGCGGCCTCGGCGACGCGCGCCGACCGGGTCCTCGGGTGGGTCGAGCGCACCGGCAACCGGCTGCCCGAGCCCTTCGTCCTCTTCCTGGGGCTCTTCGTCCTCGTCGCGCTGGTCTCGACCCTCGGCGCCGTGCTCGGCGTCAGCGTCACCGTCCCGGGCTCGGACGACGCCGTGCCCGTCCGCGGGCTCTTCACGGCCGAGGGGCTGACGTGGCTGACGACGAACCTGGGCGCCAACTTCATCGGCTTCCCGCCGCTGCTCACCGTCCTCACCATCCTGCTGGCGATCGGGGTCGCCGAGCGCTCCGGCCTGCTGTCGGCGGTCATCCGCCTGCTCTTCCACTCCGCCCCCCGGTGGGCGCTCCCCTACGTCGTCGGGGTGGTCGGCGTGACGGCCTCGGTGATGTCCGACACGGCCTTCGTCGTCGTGCCCCCGCTGGCCGCCATGGTCTTCCGCGCGGCGGGGCGCCACCCGGTGGCCGGCCTCCTGGGCGGCTTCGCGGCGGTCGGCGCGGGCTACTCGACCTCCTTCGTCGTGACGAGCCTCGACGCCCTCTTCGCCGGCATCACGACCGCCGTCGCGCAGGTGCTCCCCGACCCGGGCACGCCCGTGACGCCCGTCTCCAACTACTTCTTCAACCTCGTCTCCGCGGCCGTGCTCACCGTCATCACCGGGCTCGTCATCACCCGCGTCCTCGAGCCGCGCCTGGAGCGCACGGGCGTGCCGCGCGAGCAGGTCGTGGACGAGGACGACGCCGCACCCGCCGAGGGCGGCGGCGAGGCCGACGGGACGGCCGACCTGTCGTCCCGCGAGCGCCGCGCCGTGGGGGCCGCCGCGCTCGCCGGCGTCCTCGTGGCCGTCCTCATGCTCGTCGCGGTGCTCCTGCCCGGGTCGCCGTGGCGCGGCGAGGGCGGCGGCTACCTGCCCGAGTCCCCCCTGCTCGACAGCATCGTCTTCATCGTCTTCGTCCTCTTCCTCGTGCCCGGGCTCGTCTACGGGCGGGTGTCGGGCTCGCTGACGAGCAGCGCGGACGTCCCCCGCTTCATGCAGGGGGCGATCCGCGACCTGGCGCCCTTCATCGCCCTGGCCTTCGTGCTCGGCAACTTCGTCGCGCTCTTCACCTGGTCCGGCGTGGGCACCTGGCTCGCGGTCGAGGGGGCGGCCGGGCTCGAGGCCATCGGCCTCACCGGCTTCCCGGCCGTGCTGGCCTTCGTGCTGCTGGCCTCCCTGCTCAACCTCGTCATCATCTCGGGGTCGTCGCTCTGGACGCTCATGGCGGCCGTCTTCGTGCCGCTCTTCGCCCTGCTCGGCTTCGAGCCCGCGTTCACGCAGGGCGCCTTCCGCGTCGGCGACTCCGCGACGCAGATCCTCACCCCGCTCAACCCCTACATGGTCGTGCTGCTGACGATGCTGCGCCGCTACGAGCCCGGGGCCGGCCTCGGCAGCGTCATATCGCGGATGCTCCCCTTCACGCTGGCCTTCTGGCCGGCGTGGGTGGCCGTGCTGACCCTCTTCTACGTCACCGGGACACCCATGGGGCCCGGTGCGGGGGTGCGCCTCGGGTAGTGCCCTCCTCGCCCGCCCGAGCGGTGCGCCGACGTCGCGGTGCACCGCGACGTGGGCGCACCGCTCGCCCGGCACGCCCACCGGGCACGGGCGCCCAGCCTCGGGAGCGTGACCGCACCTGCGCCGACGACGGCGGTCTTCGACCTCGGCGACGTGCTGGTGCGGTGGGAGCCCGCACGGGTCTGGGAGCAGCTCGACCCCGCGGACGTCGAGGCGTTCCACGCCCGCGTCGACCTCGGCGCCTGGAACCTCGCCATGGACTCCGGTCGCTCGACGGCGGACTCGGTGGCCGACGTCGCCGCGAGCGCCCCCGGCCACGAACCGGTGGCGCAGGCCTACGTCGACCGCTTCCTCGACACCCTCGCGGGCCCCGTCCCCGGCACGCGGGACGTCGTCGAGGAGCTGGCGGCCTCGGGCGTCCGGCTGCTGGCGCTGACGAACTGGTCCGCCGAGCTCTTCGAGCGCGCGCGCCCGCTGCTCGAGGAGGTCGTGGGGCTCGGGGCCTTCGAGGCGGTCGTCGTCTCCGGCGTCGAGGGGCTCGTCAAGCCCGACCCGGCGCTCTTCACCCGGGTGGTCGAGCGCTTCGCCCTGGCCCCGGGGCTCACCGCCTTCGTCGACGACGGCCCGCGCGACGTCGAGGGAGCCGCCGCCGTGGGCCTGCGCGCGGTGCGCTCCACGACGGCCGAGGCGCTGCGGCGCGACCTCGCCGCCCTGGGCCTGCCGGTGCGCTGAGCGCTGCGGAGCGCCGCCGAGGACGACGACGGGGCGGCCCCGAGGGGCCGCCCCGTCGCCCGGCTCAGGAGGAGATCTCCTGCTGGTGGTGCGCCGTGACGGGGCGCGGGTGGTCGGCGCGCTCGACGGCGACGCGCCGCGGCTCCGCCCTCTCGGCCACCGGCGTCGTCACCGACAGCACCCCGTCGGCGAACGTGGCCGTGATGGCGTCGGCGGCGACGTCCTCACCCAGCTGCAGGCGCCGGCGGGACGTCCCCGACGGGCGCTCGGCGCCGATCCACTGGACCCCCTCTTCGCCGCGCACCGTGCGCTCGGCGGTGATGGTGAGGGTCCCACCCTCGACGCTCACGTCGACGGAGCCCGGGTCGACGCCCGGCAGGTGGGCGTGCAGCGCGTCGTGGTCACCCGAGCGGTACAGGTCCACGGGCGTGGACCGGGGCGCCCGGGACGTCCCGGGGCTGGTCCCCAGCAGCTCCGACGCGCGCTCGAGCTCACGGAACGGGTCGAAGGTCGCCCGCGGCGATCACCTCCTCGCCAGGACCGGGGCCACTGCGACCCCGGTGCACCGTGCACGACATGTGTCAGCACTCTCCGCGTGCGAGTGCTAGTCGAGCGCGGCGTCCGTCCCGCCGGCCTCGGCGAACCACACCGCCGTCTCGCCGTAGCGCCGGGAGGCGTAGCGCTGCAGGCCCTCCGGCCAGGTCGGCTCCGGCGAGCGCGACGAGCGCTCGACGACGACGACCGCCTCGGGGGCGAGCCAGCCGCGCCCCGTCAGGGCCGCGAGCACGGACGCGAGAGCCTCCTCGGCGACGTCGTACGGCGGGTCGACGAGCACCAGGTCGGCCCCGGCCTCGAGCGGGGAGCCCGGCGCCCCCGCCAGCACGCGCTCGACCGGCGCCTCCCACACCTCGACGCCCGCCAGTCCCGTGACGGCCGCGTTGCGCCGGCAGGCGCGAGCCGCCTCGCGGCCGGCGTCGACGAGGACGACGGCGGCTGCGCCGCGGCTCGCGGCCTCCAGGCCGAGGGCGCCCGAGCCGGCGTAGAGGTCGAGGACGCGGGCCCCCTCCAGGAGCCCCTCGTGCTCCAGCCGGCTGAAGAGGGCCTCCCGCACGCGCTCCGACGTGGGGCGCGTCGCGGATCCGCGGGGGACGACGAGGGTGCGGCCGCCGGCCGAGCCGGCGACGACGCGGGTCACGCCCGCCCTCCCGCGGCGGAGGCGGCGTCCGAGC
>NZ_JABEMA010000097.1 GCF_013004605.1 Pseudokineococcus marinus | reverse complement strand
GCTGCGGGTCAGCGCCGGCGTCGGACCGGCTTCCCCCGCGCGGGGACGGGCAGTTCTCGTCGGCGAGGGTAGCCGCCTCCCGCGCGGCCCCGCGCCCGCACGCCCCCGCGGCGGCGGCCGGCCGCAGGCGCCGGAGACGACGACAGCCCCCCGGCACGTCTGCCGGGGGGCTGTCGTCGTCGCTGTCTCAACGAGCGCGCCCGGAGGGACTCGAACCCCCAACCTTCTGATCCGTAGTCAGATGCTCTATCCGTTGAGCTACGGGCGCAGCGGCCCGCCGTGCGAGCCGTGGAGAACAGTACCCGGTCCGCGGCGGAGCCCGAAATCCGATGCCGGGCCGGCAGGCCCCCCGTCGCCGCGCCCCGGGTCCCCAGCGCGACAGGACCCGCTCCCGCGCCCGCTGTGACGCGGGTCGCAGGCCGCTGTGACATGCGTCTCCGGGCTCCTGTGACGTCCGTCTCGATCGGCGACGGGGAGCGCTCCCACCCCTCGGCGCGAGCGCCGACCGCTCCTAGCGTCCCGCCATGACGACGAACGCCCCCGCCGACCCCCGCCCCGACGCTCCTGCCGCGCCGTCCGCGCGCACCGCGCCGGGCGTCCCCTCACGGCTGGAGGGCACGTCGCACGCCCGGCTCGCCGCGTGGGTGCGCGAGGTCGTCGAGCTCGTGGAGCCCGCGGCGGTGCGCTGGGCCGACGGGTCCGAGCAGGAGTGGCGCGCCCTCACCGACGAGCTCGTCGCCGCCGGCACGGCGATCCGCCTCGACCCGCAGCGGAAGCCCGACAGCTACCTCGTGCGCTCCGACCCCGGCGACGTCGCGCGCGTCGAGGACCGCACCTTCATCTGCTCGCGCACCCGCGAGGAGGCCGGCCCGACGAACAACTGGGTCGACCCGGACGAGATGCGGGCGGAGCTGACCGGCCTGTTCCGCGGCTCCATGCGCGGCCGCACCCTGCACGTCATCCCGTTCGTCATGGGCTCCCTGCGGGCCGAGCACCCGATGTTCGGGGTCGAGATCACCGACTCGCCGTACGTCGTCGCGTCGATGCACGTCATGGCGACGGTCGGGGCCGAGGTGCTGGCGCAGATGGAGCGCACCGACGCCGACTTCGTGCCGTGCCTGCACTCGGTGGGCGCACCCCTCGAGCCGGGCCAGCAGGACGTGCCGTGGCCGTGCTCGGAGACCAAGCGCATCGTCCACTTCCCCGAGGAGCGCTCGGTCTGGAGCTACGGCTCGGGCTACGGCGGCAACGCCCTGCTGGGCAAGAAGTGCTACGCGCTGCGGATCGCCTCCGTGATCGCCCGTGACGAGGGCTGGCTCGCCGAGCACATGCTCGTGCTGCGCCTCACCGACCCGGCCGGCGAGGTCCACCACGTCGCCGCGGCCTTCCCCAGCGCCTGCGGCAAGACGAACCTCGCCATGCTGCAGACGACGCTCCCCGGCTGGACCGCCGAGACGGTCGGCGACGACATCGCCTGGATCCGCCCCGACGCCCGGGGCGGCCTGCGGGCGACCAACCCCGAGGCGGGCCTCTTCGGCGTCGCCCCGGGCACCGGGTGGTCCACCAACCCCACGGCGATGCGGGCGGTCGCGGCGGGCCGGTCGATCTTCACCAACGTCGCGCTCACCGACGACGGCGACGTGTGGTGGGAGGGGATGACCGACGAGCCGCCCGCGCACCTCGTCGACTGGCGGGGCCGGGACTGGACCCCGGCGTCCGACGAGCCGGCCGCCCACCCGAACTCCCGCTTCTGCACCCCGATCCACCAGCTGCCGAGCCTCGCCGCGGCCTACGAGGACCCGGAGGGCGTACCCCTGTCCGCGATCCTCGTGGGCGGCCGGCGCCGCACCACCGTGCCCCTCGTCGTCGAGGCGCGGGACTGGCAGCACGGCGTCTTCCTCGCCGCGACGCTCTCCTCGGAGACGACGGCCGCGGCCACCGGTCAGGTCGGCGTCGTGCGCCGCGACCCCGTCGCGATGCTCCCCTTCATCGGCTACGACGCCGGCGACTACCTCTCCCACTGGCTGCGCGTCGGCGAGGGCCTCTCCCCCGAGCGCCGCCCCAAGATCTTCTGCGTGAACTGGTTCCGCCGCGGGGACGACGGCCGCTTCCTGTGGCCGGGCTTCGGGGAGAACACGCGCGTGCTCGCGTGGGTCGTCGGCCGCGCCGCGGGCCGCGGCGACGCCCGCGAGACGCCGGTCGGCCTCGTGCCGCCCGTGGACGCGCTCGACCTGCGGGGCCTCGAGACCGACCCCGACGACGTGCGCGCGGCCCTCGCCGTCGACGCCGACGAGTGGCGCGCCGAGCTCCCCGAGGTCGGGGCCTGGCTGGACGCGCTGGGCCCGACCGTCCCCGCCGCCCTGCACGCCGAGCACGAGGAGCTCGCCCGCCGCCTGGGCTGACCGACCGCTGCCCCGCGGGCGGCGCACCCGGCGCCCCGCAGGCGGCTTTGCGGGTGGCGCACCGCCGTCTGTACCCTCGCCCGCGGAGGCGTCGCCTAGTGGTCTATGGCGCCCGCCTGCTAAGCGGGTTTGGGGTGATACCCCATCGCGGGTTCAAATCCCGCCGCCTCCGCAGTGACCGAACGGCGCACGACCCGCGGGTCGTGCGCCGTTCGTCGTCCCGGGGGCCGCGCCACCCCCGCGGGCGGTGCGGGCGGGTCAGGACGCGCAGATGTCCTCGGACGCCGAGCGGGCCTCGATGGCGGTCGCCGGCTCGCTGCGGTCGGGCAGCGGCTGGTCGCCCAGCCGGTTGGGGACCTCGACGACGTCCGGCGCGCCGGGCCCGAGGGTCACGACGACCCGCCCCTGCAGGCTCGGGTCCTCGACGACGTTCGCGCCGGGGAAGGCCGCGGCCACCGTCTCGGCGGCGTCCTCCTCGCCCGTCGGGTAGGTCACGCGGACACCGGCGGGGGCGCCGGGCTCGGCGTTGCCGGCGACCGGGACGGTGAAGCCCTGCAGCTGGAGGTCGGCCTGCGCCTCACCGGCCCGGCCGCCCTCGCCCGTGCCGTTGTAGACCTCGACGGTGATGGAGCCGGGCGAGACGGTGAGCGGGGCGGGCGCGGGCGCCGGGTCGGCGGCCGCCTCGGCCTCCGGCGAGCCCGGGAGCGGGGCGTCCTCGCGGATGCTCGCCCAGAGGTCCTCCGCCTGCGGTGCCCACTGCAGGCGGTTGGGGTCGGGGGCGTAGGCCTCGAAGGGCACGGTGACGAAGGAGACGTCGTCGGGCCGCAGCCCCGACGCGCTCTGCGCGAGCCGCGTGAGGTCGCCGATGCTGTCGAGCCCGGGGTCGGTCGTCAGGGACGCGGTGGCGGCGTCGAGGAAGCGCACGAGGCGGTCGGGGCGCAGGAGGATCTGCGCGCTCGTCACCTCCTGGACCACGGAGGAGAGGAACTGCTGCTGGCGCCCGATGCGGCCGATGTCGCTGCCCTCGGTGCCCGGGACGTTGTAGCGGGCGCGCACGTAGGCGAGGGCCTGCTCGCCCGAGACCTCGCTCGTGCCCGCGGGCAGGTCGAGACCGCTCTTCGGGTCCTGCACCGCCTCGGGCAGGCAGACCTCGACGCCGCCGAGGGCGTCCACGACGTCCTGGAAGCCGTCGAAGTCGACGATCGCGAAGTGGTCGATCGGGATCCTGGTGTTGTCCTCGACCGTCTCGATGGCGCACGCCGGGCCGCCCTCGGCGAGGGCCGAGTTGAACATCGCCGTGCGGGTGCGCCCCTCGCCGCGCGGGTCGCCGCAGGCGGGGACCTGGACCATCGAGTCGCGCGGGATGCTCACGGCGACCGCGCGGTCGCGGTCGGCCGACAGGTGCACGAGCAGGGTCGTGTCGGACCCGCCGCCGCCGATGTCGCCGCCGAAGGCGTCGCCGTCGCGCAGCTGGGACCGGTCGTCGGAGCCCATGACGAGGATGTTGAGCGGGCCGGTCTCGCCCTCGGCGACGGGCGCCGGCTCCGGTCGGTCGTCCCCGAGGACCGAGTCGACCTCGACCGAGGTGATGTTGCCGTCGAGGTGCGCGACGACCGCCGCGCCCGCGGCCCCCGCCACCACCACGGCGCCCGCGGCCGTCGTGGCGACGACGGCGACGGCGCGGCGCGCCCGGGAACGGGCGCGGACGTGGCGGCCTGCGGCGGTGCGCGGGGACGTCATGCGGGCGGGGCCTCTCCTCGGTGGGGGTCCAGCGGTCGGGGTCCAGCGGTGGGGGTCCAGCGGTCGGGCCCCGCGGTCGGCGGGACGAGGACTGCGGCGGGGCGGTCGGTCCGGACGAGGCAGGAGCCACGCCGGGACGGGTGTCCGTCGCGGCTCGTCGCCCCGCCATGGTAGAGGGGTCATCGGCGCGCACCCGGGGCCGCAGGAGGTCCGGGAGCCGAGAACTCGCTGGGAGAGCGCGTCGGCCACGGCGAGGGCTGTCGTCCGGCCACGGCGCGCGTGCCCGGGATGGCAGGGTCGGTCCCGTGCAGCGCCTCTCGCGTCGGACCACCGCCCTCCTCGTCGTCGGCGCGGTCGTCGTCGTCGCCGCCGCGGGGACGGGCGCGGCCGTCGTCCTCGGCCAGCGCGCCGACCGCGACCGCGACGAGGCCGCCCGCGCGGCCGCCGAGCAGGTCGTCGCGGCCTGGGTCGACGGCGACCTCGCCGGGGCGCCCGTCGTCCTCGCCGGGGGCGGGGGCGCCGACGCCGTCGCCGCCGCGGAGGAGGCCGTGACCGCGGGCATGGGCGACCTCGAGCCCTCCGTCGAGCTCGTCGACGTCGAGCGCGACGAGGCCACGGCCAGCGCCGACCTGCGCGTCACGTGGCCCGTCGGCGACGGGTGGACGAGCGAGACGTCGCTGCCGCTGGCCGCCACGGGCGAGGACCGCGAGGCCTCCGGGTGGACGGCGACGTGGTCGCCGTCGGCCCTCGCGCCGTCGCTCGAGGACGGCGACGCGCTGCGCCTGGACCGGGTGCGCGCCGGGCGCGGCCAGGTGCTCGACCGGGACGGCGAGCCCCTCGTCACCGACCGGCCCGTGGTCGACGTGTCGGTGGCCCCGGCGCAGGCGGAAGACCCCGGCGCCCTGGCGCAGAGCCTGTCCGACGTGCTCGGCGTGGACGCAGGCTCCCTCGCCGAGCGCATCGCGTCGGCGCCGCAGGACCAGGCGGTCCCCGTCATCACGCTGCGCCAGGAGGCCTTCGACGCCGTCGCGGCGGAGCTCGACGCCCTGCCGGGCGTGCAGTGGGTGAGCGGCCAGCGGGCGCTGGCGCCCACGAGCGGCTTCGCCCGCGACCTGCTCGGCGTCGTCGGCGACGCGACGGCGGAGGTCGTCGAGGGCTCGGACGGCCGGATCGCCGCGGGCGACCAGGCCGGCCTGTCGGGCGTGCAGCTCCAGTACGACGAGCGCCTCGCCGGCACCGCGGGCGCCACGGTGGTGCGCGTGCCCGGGGGGGCCCAGGACGTCGACGGCGAGGCGGGCGGAGACACGGGCGGGGACACGGCGCCCGAGGAGCAGGTCCTCTTCTCCCAGGGCCCCGTGCCGGGCGAGGACGTGCAGCTGTCCCTCGACCCGCAGGTGCAGCTCGCCGCCGACGCGGCGCTCACCGGGCGGCTGGGTGACGGCGGGGTCGGTGCGGCGGTCGTCGTCGACGTCGCGAGCGGGGACCTGCTGGCCGTGTCCTCCTCCCCGGCCGGCGGCTTCGACCGCGCGCTGCAGGGCCGGTACGCGCCCGGGTCGACCTTCAAGACGGTCTCGACGCAGGCCCTGCTCGCCGCGGGGCTCTCCGTGGACGAGGTGGTGCCCTGCCCGCCGTCGGTGACCGTGGGCGGGCGGACCTTCGGCAACGCCGAGGGCGGAGCGCTGGGCCAGGTGCCGTTCTCGACGGCCTTCGCCCAGTCGTGCAACACGGCCTTCGTCTCCCTCGCCGACCGGCTCGACGCCGGCGCGCTGCCGGCCGCGGCGGCCCCGATGGGCCTCGGCGTCGACTGGTCGGTCGGCGTGCCCGCCTTCACCGGTGAGGTGCCCGAGGCCGGCTCGGAGGACCTCCAGGCCGCCGAGATGATCGGCCAGGGCCAGGTCCTCGCCAGCCCCGCCGGCATGGCGGTGCTGACGTCGACGATCGCCCGCGGGTCCTGGTTGCCGCCGCGCGTGGTCCTCGACCCGGCCCCCGAGGAGGGCGCCGCTCCCCCGGAGCCCGTCGCCGACCTCGGCGCCGTCCGCGACCTCATGCGCCTCGTGGCGACGGAGGGGACGGCGTCCGCGGCCCTCGCCGGGCTGCCGGGGGCGCCGGTCGGGGCCAAGACGGGCACGGCCGAGGTCGGTCAGCCGGACGCCGACGGCACCTACCCGACGAACGCGTGGACGGTGGCCTTCCAGCCGGGCACCGGACCCGCCGGCCCCGACGGCGAGGGCGTCGCCGTCGCGGTCGTCGTCGAGGGCGGCAGCGCCGGCGGCGCCGTCGCCGCGCCCGTCGTCGCCGACCTCCTCACCGCGCTGGCCGACGAGGGCTGAGGCGTCCGCCCGGGACCCGATCCCGGGACCCGATCTCGGACGAGGGCCCTCGCCGCCCTCAGGGTCTTGACGGCGGTGACCACCCGCTCTGGGATGTGCCCGTGAGCACGCCGGGGTCTCGCCGTCACCCCCTGCCCGCTGGCCTGCTCCGGCGCGAGGACGGCGTCCCGCCCTCGGCCGTCCTCCTCGGTCGGTCGCTGCAGGTGCTCCTCGTCGTCGTGGCCGCCGTGGTCGCGGTGACCGAGGTCCTGCGGCCCGTGCTGGGTCCGGCCGGCCTGGGCGTCGGCCGCGGGCGGTTCTGGAGCGTCCCCCTCGTCGACGCCCGTCTCGCCCCCACGGTCGAGGTGTCGACGACACCGCCGCTTCCCGTCCTGGCCGGAGGTCCCTACGGCCCGGGCGAGGCCGTGGAGCCCTTCGTCGGCGAGGTGTCCCTGCAGCTCTGGACGCCGGACGCGGCGCAGCGGCTGCTTCTCGTGGGCATCCCGGTCCTCGCGGCCGCCGTCGCCCTGGCCGTCCTCGTCCAGCTGTTCCGGCTGGCCGGCTCGCTCGCCGCGGGCGACCCGTTCTCCGCGCGGAGCCGGGCCCGGCTGCGGACGGTCGCCCTGCTCGTCGGCGTGGCCGGCCAGGCGGTCGCCGTCGCCGAGGCGCTGGTGCGCCGGTGGGTGCTCTCCGACGACCGGCTCGCGGCCTGGGTCGCGCCGGACGCGACCGTCTCGTTCGTCCCCCTGGCAGTGGGCGGCGTCGTCGCCGTCCTGGCGCACGCGCTCGACGTCGCGGACCGCCGGGGCGCCGCGACGCCGGGCCCGGTCGCGACGCCGGCGGACTGACCCGGAGTCTCGACGGCACCCGCGCGAGGCGCCGAGGGCTCCCCTCAGGCCCGGTCGGCGACCTCCTGCAGCCGCGCCCGGTGCGCGGCCCACCGCGCCGCGTCGCCGTCGGGCAGGTTCGAGACGTCGCGCCGGTGCCCGGCGGTCCCGTCCACCAGCTCGCGCGCCAGGTCGGCGTGCCCGGCGTGGCGGTGGGTCTCGGCGACGAGGTGGACGAGCACCCGCTGGAGGGTCACCGCTCGGGCTCCAGGCCGCCACCACGGCACCTCGCCCGGGGCGTCGAGCGGGAGCGCGTCGATGGTCGCGTCGGCGTGCGCGTGGACCCGGCGGTAGAGCGCCACGACGGCGGCCGGAGACTCCTCGGCCGTCGCCCACAGGTCGGCGTCGGGCTCCGCGTCGGGGTCCATCCAGGGCAGCGGCTCGGGGAAGGGGCGCCCGAAGACCACGCCGAGGTAACCGGCCTCCACGCCCGCCAGGTGCTTGACGAGGCCCAGCAGGTTCGTGCCGGTCGGCGTCATGGGGCGCCGCACGTCACGCTCGGGCAGCCCCTCGAGCTTCCACAGCACGACGTCGCGGCCCTGCCGCAGGTAGTCGTGCAGGACGTCCTTCACCGGTCGGACACCGTCGACAGCTCCTGCACCCGCGCGAGCGCGTCGTCCCAGGCGGCGGTCATGGCGTCGTGGTGCTCCTCCCCCATCGCGGCCGAGATCTCCAGCCGGGTGCCGCCGGGCACGGGGCTGAGCCGGTAGGTCTCGTGCGCGCCCCGGTACTCCCGGGCGCTCGCGCTGTCGACGTCGTCGCGGCCGTCGACGACGAGGCCGTCGAACTCGACGTCGACGAGCTCGGGGCGGCGGCTCGTGACGACGCGGCCGAGCATCCCGGACCGCCCGGGGCCGAGGAAGCGCACCTCGCTGCCCTCCGCCCAGTCGGTCTCGGCCCAGCAGTCCTCGGCGAAGGCCGCCGTCCACTGCCGGTAGGTGGCGTCGTCGAGCAGCACGTCCCACACGCGCTCGGGCGGCGCGGCGACGTCGACGGTCTTCTCGATCACACGGATGCTCATGGCTCCTCCTCAGCGGTCCTGGTGGAGGGGCAGACAGCTCCGGCAGCCGGGACTCATCGCGGCGGCGCACGTCGCGACGACGAGGACGGGAGGAGCGGCGGGTCCCCGCTCCCGGACTTCGTAGCCTTCGTCCGCCCTCGAGGGCCCCGGAGGCGGACGAAGGCTACGAAGTCCGGGGTGACGGACGGCGGGAGCCCGGCGTCAGGCCGAGCGCAGCAGGGTGAAGGACCGGTCGCGGACGAAGAGGTCCTGGACCTCCTTGCCGACCTCCTGCTCGGGGTCGCTCGACATCGCCAGCGTCCAGGCGCCGCCGGGCGCCTCGGGCACGGAGAAGTCGACCGGCCCGTCGGCGGCGTTGAGCAGCAGGAGGAAGGACGCCCCCTCCTCCGCGCCCTCGCCCGGGCTCATCTGGACGCCGAGCGACTTGGCCGCCGGGTCCTCCCAGTCCTCCGGGCCCATGTCGGCGCCGTCGGCGCGCAGCATCCGCACCGAGCGGGTGCCGGGGCCCTCGTCGCCGTACCAGCGCGGGCGCAGGACGGGGTTGTCGCGCCGCAGCGCGAGCAGCTCGGTCGTGAAGGCCTGCAGGTCCCGGTCGGCCTGCGCCCAGTCGAACCAGGAGATCTCGTCGTCCTGGCAGTAGGCGTTGTTGTTGCCCCCCTGGCTGCGGGCGATCTCGTCGCCGCCGAGGACCATCGGCACGCCGGCGGACAGCACGAGGGTGGCGAGGAGGTTGCGGCGCTGGCGGTCGCGGCGCTCGTCGACCTCGGCGTCCGCCGTCGGGCCCTCGGCGCCGTTGTTGTCGCTGCGGTTGTCGCTCTCGCCGTCCTCGTTGTCCTCGCCGTTGGCCTCGTTGTGCTTCTGCTCGTACATCGTCAGGTCGGCGAGGGTGAAGCCGTCGTGCGCGGTGACGAAGTTGACGCTGCACAGCGCCGAGCGGCCCGCGCCCTCGTACACGTCGGGGCTGCCGGTGAGCCGCTGCGCGAGCGCGCCGAGGGCGCCGTCCGCGCCGCGCCAGAAGTCCCGGACGTCGTCGCGGAACTTGCCGTTCCACTCCGACCACCGCGCCGGGAAGCCGCCCACCTGGTAGCCGGCGACGTCCCACGGCTCGGCGATGAGCTTGACCCGGGCGAGCACCGGGTCCTGGTGGACGAGCGTGAGGAAGGCGCTGTGGACCTCGGCGTCGCCGTCCTGGCGGGTCAGCGTCGTCGCGAGGTCGAAGCGGAACCCGTCGACGTGCATCTCGGTGACCCAGTAGCGCAGCGAGTCCATGACGAGCTGCAGCGCCGCCGGGTGGCCGACGTTGAGGCTGTTGCCCGTGCCGGTGGTGTCGAAGTACGCGTCCGGCTGGTCCTCGACGAGCCGGTAGTACGCGCCGTTGTCGATGCCCTTGAGCGACAGGGTCGGCCCGAGGTGGTTGCCCTCGGCGGTGTGGTTGTAGACGACGTCGAGGATCACCTCGAGGCCCGCGGCGTGCAGCGCCTTGACCAGCGCCTTGAACTCGGCGACCTGCGCGCCCCCGTCGCCGGCCGAGGAGTACTCGCCGTGGGGCGCGAGGAACGCGATGGAGTTGTAGCCCCAGTAGTTGCGCAGCCCCTTCTCGAGGAGGTGGCTGTCCTGGGCGAACTGGTGGACGGGGAGCAGCTCGACGGCGGTCACCCCGAGGTCGACGAGGTGCTGGACCGCCGCCGGGTGCGCCAGGCCCGCGTACGTCCCGCGGATCTCCTCCGGCACGTCCGGGTGCTGCTGCGTGAAGCCCTTGACGTGCACCTCGTAGACGACCGTGTCGGCCATCGGCGTGCGCGGCGGCGCGTCGTCGCCCCAGTCGAAGGCGTCGTCGACGACGACGCACCGCGGGCTCGAGGGCGCCGAGTCCGCCTCGTTGAGCGTCTCGGGGGCGTCGTGGTGGTGGCCGAAGACCTCCTCGCCCCAGGTCCACCCGCCCTCGACGGCGCGGGCGTGCGGGTCGAGCAGGAGCTTGTGCGGGTTGTGGCGCAGCCCCCGGTCGGGGGCCCACTCGCCGTGGACGCGCAGGCCGTAGCGGGTGCCGGGCCCGGCGCCGTCGACGAGGCCGTGGAAGACGTGGCCGGTCCGCTCGGTCAGGCGCACCCGCCGCTCGTCGTGGGGCTCGTCGGCGGTGCCGAAGAGGCAGACCTCGACGGCGTCGGCGGTCTCGGAGGAGACGGCGACGTCGAGGACGCCGTCGCGCCACGTGGCGCCGAGCGGGTAGGGGCGGGAGCGGGGAGCGGTCACGACGGCTGATCCTGCGGTCCGGCGCCGCGCGGCGCGACCGGACGGCGGGGCGACCGCCGGTGCGACCCGCGCCGCCGGGTGGACGGGCACCGCGAGAGGTGGTCCCATCGGGCCATCGCCTCGCAGCCCCGGACCCGGCCGCGCGTCGGCCCTCGACGTCGCCTCGAACGCCCGGAGGCCCGGCCGGTCGGTGGTCGCGCCGGACTTCTTGTCCAAAAAGATCTTGTCCCGTGCGACGCCGGCCGCCACGAGCGCCTCGACCTGCCG
>NZ_JABEMA010000096.1 GCF_013004605.1 Pseudokineococcus marinus | reverse complement strand
GACGCCCGGCCGGCCGCCGGCGCGCCGACCGCGCCCGCGGGCGCCGGGGAGCGGACGGGCGGGGCCCGTCCTCGGCGCTTCGGCGCCCTGGTGCCGTCGCTGGACTACTACTGGCCCGAGGTCCTCCGCGGCGCGGAGGAGGCGGCCGCCGCGCTGGGGACGCAGGTGGTGCTGCGCGCGTCGTCCTACGAGGCGGTCGACGAGCGCCCGCAGCTGGCGCTGCTGCTCGACAGCGGCGTCGCGGGGCTCCTCGTCGCGCTGCGGACCGACGCGCCGAGCGCGGCGAGCACGGTCGACTGGCTCGTGGGCACGGGGGTGCCGCTGGTCCTGCTGGAGCGCAGCGCGACGACCGGTCCGCACGCCGCGGTCGTCGAGTCGGTGGTCACCGACCACGTCCTCGGGGCGGCCATGGCGGTGCGCCACCTCGCCGCGCTGGGCCACCGGCGGGTGGCGCTCGTCACGACGGAGCAGAGCCCGACCAGCCCCCACCTGCAGCGGGGCTGGGCCGAGGCCCTGCGCGAGGCCGGCCTCCACCGCCCGGACGACCTCGAGCGGTGGGTGCCCTCGACGCGCTCGCCCGACCTCGGGGCCGCGCTCGACGAGGTGGTCGAGCGGTGCCTGGCCACGGGCACCACCGCCGTCCTCGCGCACGCCGACGCCGAGGCCGTCGCCCTCGTCGCGCGCCTGGAGGCGCGCGGCCTGTCCGTGCCGGAGGACCTGTCGGTCGTCGCCTACGACGACGAGGTCGCCTCCCTGGTGCAGCCGCCCCTCACGGCGGTCCGTCCGCCCCGCCGGTCCGTCGGGCGCGCCGCCGTGGAGCTGCTGGCGGCCCGCGTCGCCGACCCCGCCCGCCCGGCGCACCGGGTGCTGGTCAGCCCCGCCCTGCGGGTGCGGGCCTCGACCGCCGCGCCGCCCGCCCGGCCGGGCGACGCGCGCTGACGCGGCGCCCCGGCGAGGGCGCGGCGAGGGCGCCTGAGGAGCGCCGGGCTCAGCGCGGTCCCGGTCGGTGGACGCCGCGGGGCTCGTACCCGAGCGCCTCCTGGAGGTCGAGCAGCGAGGCCAGCTCGTGGACGACGGCGAGCCACATCTCCGTGCCCTGCAGGCCGGGGACGTCGTCGGCGGCGCGGAAGGCGAAGCCCTCGCCGGGGCGCCACCGGGGCAGAGCGTCGTCGAGCAGGCGCGCGGCGAGAGCGCGCACCTCCTCGCGCCGGTGGTCGGTCGAGCGGCCCGCCGCGCGCAGCAGCCAGGCGACGTCCAGGACGGCGCAGGCGTCCTGCCGGCGCGGGGCCGTGACGAGGGGGTCGGCGGCGTGCGCGAGCACGCTGTCGACGACCGCCGCGGGGTGGGGGAGCGGGAGCCCCCACTGGCCGAGGCTCCCCCGGGCCGCCCGGTAGGCGCCGTTGACCGTCTGCAGCGCGCCCTCGCCCGCGCGAGCGCCGCCCCACAGGCCGGTCACGGGGTCGGCCCGCTCGAGCAGCCAGCCGAGGAGCGCCGGGGCGGCTCCCGGGTGGGCGGCGGGCCCCCGTGCCCGGTCCCGGTGCAGGGCGGTGGCCACGGCGTCGACCCACGCGCCCGCCGACCAGGCCCGCCCGTGCCAGGGCAGCGCGTCGAGGCGCGCGACGAGGGCGTCGGCGTCGAGGGCGGCCACCGCGGCGACGGGGTGCTCGGGGGCCGACCCGAGCAGGTCGAGCGCGTAGCCCGTGCACAGGACGTGGTACATCGCGGCCTCGTCGTCGAGGTCCGGGGGCGACGGCGCGGGGACGCCGTCGTCGTCGACGCGCGGGACCAGACCGGTCACCGGGTCCTGGAGGGCCACGAGCCGCGCGGCCTGGTCGGCCGCGGGCAGCTGCGGCGGCGGGCCGCCGAGGAGGAGGTCGGCGACCTCGACGGCGTCGCACTGCGCGCGCACGGTCACCGGAGCGCCGGGCGTGTCGGTGAACCACCCGGCCCCTCCTCCGCGCGCCCCCGGGGCGGTGGGCCGCCAGCAGCGGGCGAGCACGCGCTCGCCGTCCGCCCGAGCGCGGTCGCCGAAGCGCTGCAGGCGCTCGGCGAGCCGCTCGGGTTCCGGGGCCGCGGTCGGCGGCACGCGCCACTTGAGGAGCCGGGCGGGGTTGCCGCCCACGACGGCGCCCTGCGGCACGTCCTTCGTGACGACGGCGCCCGCCGCGAGCACGGCGCGGGAGCCGACCCGCACCCCGTCGAGGACGACGACGTGCGACCCCACCCACACGTCGTCGCCGAGGACGACGCCGCGGGAGACGAGCGGCTGCCGGAAGACGGGGACGTCCGGGTCCGTGGTCGTGTGGTTGAACCCGAGGATCGCGGCGTGCGCGCCCACCCGGACGCCGTCGCCCAGGCGCACGTCGCCCCGGACGGCGCAGGAGGCGTTGAGCGAGCAGTCCGCCCCCGTGCGCACGGAGCCCGTGACGTGGGCGTGGGCGGCGACGTAGGAGCGGCTCCCGAGGACCAGCTCGTCGGCGTCGAGCGCCGCGAGCGCGCTGACGAAGACGCCGTCGCCGAGGCTCCACCCGGGGTGGCGCTCGCGCAGCCGCTCCTGGACGCGCTCCTGCGCCCGTCGCTCCTCCTCGCCGCCGGCGCCGTAGGTCCAGGGCTGCCAGTCGACGCCCGCCTCGGCCGGCTCCCGCCCGACCGGTCCCCGCCCGTGGGGACCGTCCTGACCGCTGCCGTCGTCGAGCTCCTCCGCTGCCGCCGCCCCCGCCGTCCCCGCCGACCTCGTCACCGCCGCCCTCCTCCTGCTGCGCTCCCGGCGGGTGCCGGGACGCGGCCTCGTCGTCCGCCCATGGCGAGCGCTTTCCCTAGCATGCGGGGGTGCGCATCCTCCTCGCCCTCCCGGAGCCCCTCCCCGGCCGCTTCTTCTCGCGCGCCGCGCGCGAGCGCCTGGCGGCGGTCGGCGAGGTCGACGTCCACCCGACGCCGGCGGACCACCGCTCCCCCGCGGCGACGGCGGCCCTCGCCGAGGCCGAGGTCCTCGTGACCGGCTGGGGCACCGACCTCCTCGACGAGGAGGTGCTCGCGACCGCGCCCCGGCTGCGCGCCGTCGTCCACAGCGCCGGGTCGGTGCGGCCGGTCGTCACGGCGGGCGTCGTCGGGCGAGGCGTGCTCGTGTCGAGCCAGGCGCGGCTCAACGCCCTGCCCGTCGCCGAGTACGCGCTCGCGACGATCCTGCTGTCCCTCAAGGGCGTCCTCGTGGCGCAGCGGCGCTACCGGGAGGCGCGCGGCGCCGTCGACGTGCGCGACCTCCTGTCCTCCCACGGCGTCCACGCCCGGCGCGTGGGCGTGGTCGGCGCGTCCGTGGTCGGCCGGCGCCTGCTCGAGCTGCTGCGCCCCTTCGACCTCGAGGTCGTCCTCGCCGACCCCACGCTCGAGGCGGGCGAGGCGGCCGCGCTCGGGGCCGAGCTCGTCGACCTCGACGAGCTGCTGCGCACGAGCGACGTCGTCAGCCTGCACGCACCCCTCCTGCCCTCGACCCGGGGCATGCTCGACGCGCGGCGGCTGGCGCTCATGCCCGACGGGGCCGTGCTCGTCAACACCGCGCGCGGCGGCCTCGTCGACGAGGCGGCGCTCGTCGCCGAGCTCGTCGCCGAGCGGCTCTCGGCGGTCCTCGACGTCACCGAGCCGGAGGTGCCGGACCCGTCCTCGCCGCTGTGGGACCTGCCCGGCGTGCTCCTCACGCCCCACGTCGCGGGGGCGCTCGGCTCGGAGCTGCTGCGGCTCGGGGACGGAGCGGTCGAGGAGGTCGAGCGGCTCGCCGCCGGGCTGCCGCTGCTGCGCCCGGTGACGTCGCAGGTGTACGACCGGCTCGCCTGAGGTGCGCCCGCCCCGCGGGTCGACCGGCGGGGCGGGGCGCGTCACAGGTGCGGCAGGACGAGCTCGGCGTACCGCTCGACGACGCGGGCGAGCACCTCGTGCCCGTCGCTCGCCCAGACCTCGGCGTTGAAGACCTCGACCTCGACGTCACCGCCGTAGCCCGCCGCGGCGACCCAGCGGCTCACGGGGGCGAAGTCGACGACGCCGTCGCCCATGATCCCCCGCGAGAGCAGGGGGTCCTCGGCGATGGGCACGAGGAAGTCGCACACCTGGTAGCTGCCGAGGCGGCCCTCGGCGCCCGCGCGGGCCACCGCCGCCTCGAGCTCCGGGTCCCACCAGACGTGGAAGGTGTCGACGACGACCGCCACGTCCTGCGCGGGGTGGGCCCCGGCCACGTCGAGGGCCTGGTCGAGCGTGGAGAGCACGGCGCGGTCGGCGCAGTACATGGGGTGCAGCGGCTCGAGCAGCAGCCGGACGCCGTGCTCGTGCGCGTGGGGGACGAGCTCGGCGAGCGCGTCGGCGGCGCGGGCGCGCGCGCCGAGGAGGTCGCGGTCCCCCTCCGGCAGGCCGCCGAGCACCATGACGAGGTCGCGCGTGCCGAGGGTCGCGGCCTCCTCGACGGCGCGGCGGTTGTCGTCGAGGGCGGCGGACCGCCCGGCCGGGTCGGCGGCGGTGAGGAAGCCGCCGCGGCACAGGCTCGACACGCGCAGGCCCGCGTCGCGCACGAGGCGGGCGGCCCGCTCGAGGCCGGCCTCCTCGACGCGGTCGCGCCACAGGCCGACGGCGGGCAGGCCCGCCCGGGCGGCGCCCTCGACGGCCTGCTCGAGGGTCCACCGCTTCGTCGTCGCCGTGTTGAGCGACAGCCGGGCCAGGTCGGCGGGGCGCCCGTCGACCAGCCCCCCCTCCCGCACCGGCGCGCTCACGCCTCCACCCCCGCCACGGCGAGGAGGCCGCGCACGCGCGCCGCCGCGAGGGCCGGGTGGCGCAGGAGCCCGGCCTCGTCGGCGAGCACGAGGGTGCGCGCCAGGTGCGGCAGCGAGCGGGCCGCGTGCATCCCGCCGACCATCGCGAAGGCCGGCTGGTGCCCGTTGACCCACGACAGGAAGGCGATGCCCGTCTTGTAGGACGACGTGGGCGCGGCGAAGACGTGCCGCCCGAGCTCCTGCGTGGACGCCAGCAGCGCGAGGGCACGGGCGTCGTCGCCGGCGTCGAGCGCCTGCAGCGCCTCGGACGCCGCCGGGTAGACCGCCGCGAAGATCCCGAGCAGCGCGTCGGAGTGCCCGCCCGCGTCGCCGACGACGAGCTCGGGGTAGTTGAAGTCGTCGCCCGTGTACATGCGCACGCCCTCGGGGAGGCGCACGCGCAGGGCCCGCTCGGGGGCCGCGTCGAGCAGCGACATCTTGATGCCGTCGACCTTCGCGGCCCGGTCCGCGATGAGCCCCGCGACGAGGTCCGACGCCGTCGCGACGTCGCCCGAGCCCCAGTACCCGGCCAGCGCCGGGTCGAACATCGGCCCGAGCCAGTGCAGGACGACGGGCGCCGGGGCCTCGTCGAGCAGGGTCCCGTAGACGTCGAGGTAGTCCTGCGGTCCCTCGGCGACGCGGGCGAGCGCCCGCGAGGCCATGAGGACGACGGTGGCGCCGGCGCCGGCCACGAGGTCGACCTGCTCGCGGTAGGCGTCGAGCACGGCGCGGACGCCCGCGCGCCCGGAGGGCAGCGCAGCCAGGTCGAGCTGGTCGGTGCCCGCGCCGCAGGCGACGAGCCCGCCGACGGAGGCCGCCTCGGCCGCCGAGCGGCGCACGAGCTCCTGGACGGCCGCCCAGTCGAGGCCCATGCCGCGCTGCGCGGTGTCCATGGCGTCCGCGACGCCGAGGCCGTGCGACCAGATCTCGTGCCGGTAGGCGAGGGTCGCGTCCCAGTCGACGTCGGCCGGCGCGCCGGGGACGTTGTCGGCGAGGGCCCGCGGGACGACGTGCGCCGCCGCGTAGGCCCGCCGCGAGGCGGGCGGACCGTCGGGCCGGGTCCAGCGCACGGGCTCGCGGAGCTCGTGCTCGACGAGGGCGCCGGAGGCGTCGGGCAGCCGCAGGACCAGGCCGGTGCCGGCCCGGGGGCCCAGCGGCTCGGCCGTCGCCCCGCTCGTCGGGGCGCCGCTCGCGGGGGCCCCCGTGGCGAGGGCGGTCACAGCACGATCTCCGGGACCTCGAGGCGGCGGCCCTCGGCGGAGCTGCGGAGCCCCAGCTCGGCGAGCTGGACGCCCCGCGCGGCGGAGGCGAGGTCGTAGCGGTGCGGCCGCCCGGCGGCGACGTCGAGGAGGAACTCCTCCCACTGGCGCTTGAAGCCGTTGTCGAGCTCGGCGTTGGCGGGCACCTCGAGCCACTGGTCGCGGAAGGGCTCCGTCACCGGGAGGTCGGGGTTCCAGACCGGCATCGGCGTGTGCGAGCGGTGCTGGGCGACGCACCGGTTGAGGCCGGCGACGGCCGAGCCGTGCGTGCCGTCGACCTGGAACTCGACGAGCTCGTCGCGGAAGACGCGGACCGCCCAGGAGGAGTTGATCTGGGCGACGACGCCGCCCTCGACGTCGAAGATGCCGTACGCGGCGTCGTCGGCGGTCGCCGCGTACTCGCGGCCCTGCTCGTCCCAGCGCGCCGGGATGTGCGTGGCCGTCCGGGCCGTGACCGTCTCGACGCGGCCGAGGATCCCCTCGAGCACGTAGTTCCAGTGGCAGAACATGTCGACGGTGATGCCGCCGCCGTCCTCCGCGCGGTAGTTCCAGCTGGGCCGCTGGGCGGGCTGGCCGTCGCCCTCGAAGACCCAGTACCCGAACTCCCCGCGCAGCGAGAGGATCCGGCCGAAGAAGCCCTCGTCGACGAGGCGGCGGAGCTTGACGAGCCCCGGCAGGTACAGCTTGTCGTGGACGACGCCCACGGTGACGCCGGTCGTCATGGCGAGGCGCGCGAGGTCGACGGCCTCGTCGAGCGTCTCCGCGGTCGGCTTCTCGGTGAAGACGTGCTTGCCGGCCTTCATGGCGGCGGTGAGCGCGGCGGCGCGGCGCGAGGTGACCTGCGCGTCGAAGTAGACGTCCACCGACGGGTCGTTCACCACGCCGTCGACGTCGGTCGTCCACTCCTCGACGCCGTGGCGGGCGGCGAGCTCGCGCAGCTTGTCCTCGCTGCGCCCGACGAGCACGGGCTCGACCTGCACGCGCGAGCCGTCCGGCGCGACGACGCCCCCGGCCTCCCGGATGGGCAGGATCGAGCGCACGAGGTGCTGGCGGTAGCCCATGCGGCCGGTGACGCCGCTCATGGCGATGCGCAGGGTGCGGGTGGACATCGGTGGCCTCCTCGGCGCGGGGACGGACGCCGCTGCGGGGCAGCGGCGACGGGCGGCACGGGCTCGCTGCCCCGGCCGTGGTTGGATAGCGCTTTCCTCACGATAGGCAGGCACCGGCACCCGGTCAAGGACGTCTCGTCCCCGCACCGGTGCGGCGCCGTGGCGGGCAGGAGGCCGGGCCGGTGGTCGACGGACGGGTGGACGAGCAGGTGGACGACGCCAGGGCGCGGGCCCTCGAGGCGGCCGCGCGGGCGGGCGCCCAGGTGGCGCTCCCCCCGCCGGACCGGGAGCGCTCGCCGCGGACCGGCTGGGGTCGTGAGCACTGGGCCGCGGTGGCCGACCACCTGCTCGGGAGCCTGCGCCCCTTCGCGGGCGCCACCGGCTCGTCGGGCGGAGGGCACGCCGGCTTCGCGCTCCCGGGACCGGCCTCGCGCTACGGCCCGGGCAGCGACGCGCTCGAGGCCTTCGCCCGCTCCTTCGTGCTGGCCGCGGTGCGCGTGGCCGGCGACGGCGGCGCGGACCCGCACGGCTTCCTCGCGTCCTACCGCGAGGGTCTGCTCGTCGGCACGGACCCCGCCCGCCCCGACCGCTGGCCGCGGCCGGACGAGCTGGCGCAGGCGCGGGTCGAGGCGGCCTCCCTCGCCCTCGCCCTCGACCTCACCCGGCCCTGGTTGTGGGCGCACCTGGCCGCCGACGAGCGGGCGCGGGTGCTCGACTGGTTCGCCACCTGCGTCGGGCAGGACTACCCGCCCATCAACTGGGTGTGGTTCCGCGCCGTCGTCGAGACCTTCCTCGTCGCCGAGGGCCGCGAGGTGCCCGCCGAGGGCCTGCGCGACACCCTCGCCCGCCACGAGACCTTCACCCGCGCGGACGGCTGGCTCTCCGACGGCGACGAGCGGGCCTTCGACCACTACGGCGGCTGGGCGCTGCACTACTACCCGCACCTGTGGGCCGCGCAGGCGCGCCGCAGCGCCCCGCACCTGCTCCCCGACCCCGAGGTCGAGGGCGCGTGGCGCACCCGCCTCGGCCGCTACCTCGAGGACGCCGTCGCCCTCGAGGGGGCCGACGGCTCGCCCCTGCTCCAGGGGCGCAGCCTCGTCTACCGGATGGCGGCCGCCGCGCCCCTGTGGGTGGCCGCGGCCACGGGCGCCGGCGACGTCGCCCCCGGGGTGCTGCGGCGCGCGGCCACGGGTCAGCTGCAGCACTTCCTCGCCCACGGCTGCCTGGACGAGCAGGGGCTGCTGAGCCTCGGCTGGCACGGGCCCTTCCCCGCCATGAAGCAGGACTACACCGGGCCCGGGTCGACCTACTGGGCCGCGGCCGGCTTCTACGGGCTGCTCCTCCCCACCGACCACCCCGTCTGGACGGAGGTCGAGGGGCCGCTGCCCGTGGAGGCGGGCGACGTGCGCCGCCTCGTGCGCGCGCCCGGGTGGCTCGTCAGCGGGACCCGCGCCGACGGCGTCGTCCGGGTCCTCAACCACGGCACCGACCACGCCCTGCCCGGTGACGACCGCACCGACGCCCCGCTCTACGCCCGCCTCGGCTACTCCACCGCCACGAGCCCCCCGCTGACCGGGCCGACGACGACGGCGCCCGCGGACTCCGCGGCCTGCCTGCTCGACGAGGGCGGCGCCCCGAGCCACCGCAGCGGCATGGACGTCGAGGAGCTCCTCGACGACGGCGTCGCCCTGCGGGGCTCCTCGTCGGTCCGCGCCAAGTGGGTCGACGACGCGGACGTGACGTCGCCCGACCACGCGAGCGGCCGCAGCGGCCGCGTGCGTCGGGGGCCTCGGGTGCGGACGACGTCGCTCGTGCGGGGGTCGTGGGAGGTGCGGGTGGTCGCCGTCGACGCGGCGGCCCCGGACGAGGTCCGTCCCACGGCCGTGCGCGTCGCCGGGTGGCCGCTGGCCGGCGAGGAACCACCCGCCCGGCACGACGCGCCGTCGGGCGGGGCCCACCTCGCGGCCGTGACCGCCGCGGGGCTGGTGTCGTCCGTGGAGCTCGTCGCGGCGAGCGGTGCGGCCCGCGCCGACGCGATCCTGTCGGGCGTCCACCGCGAGAGCGGCACGTCACCGCTCGGGCGGCACGTGGCCGTCCCCCACGTCGACGCGCCCCTGCCGGAGGGCGACCGCCCCGCGGGGGCGGCGCTCGTCGTCGCCCTGGTGCGCCTCGCCGGGCAGGACGCCGACGGGGACGGTGGCGGGGAGGCCGACGAGCGGCCCGCCGTGCGCGTCGAGGGGCGGCGGGTCGAGGTCCTCTGGGACGGTGGGGCACGGTCTCCCCTGGAGGTGCCATGACCGACACCCGCAGCACCCCCCCGGCGAGCGGCGACGCGCCGGCCGCGACGCCGGACCGCCGGTCCCCCGTGACGCTGAGCGACGTGGCTCGGGCGTCGGGCGTCTCGCTGGCCACGGCGTCGCGCGCCGTCAACGGCAGCGCGCGCAAGGTCCGCCCCGACCTGCACGCCCGGGTCCTCGCCGCGGCCGCGCAGCTCGGCTACACCGCCAACGGCCCGGCGCAGGCGATGGCCCGCGGGCGCACCAGCGTGCTCGGCCTCGTCGTCCAGGACATCGCCGACCCGTACTTCTCGACGATGGCGGCCGGCGTCGTCCGCGGCGCCGAGCAGCGCGGCCTCGTCGTCACCATCGGCACGACGGGGCGCGACCCCGCCAAGGAGGCCCAGCACGTGGCGGCCCTGCGCGGGCAGCGCGCCAGCGCCGTCGTCGTCGTCGGCTCGCGCACGGACGACGCGGCGGTGCAGGCGCGCCTCGCCGAGGAGGTCGCCGCCTTCGAGGCCTCGGGCGGCCGCGCCGTCCTCGTGAGCCAGGAGTCGCTCCCCGTCGACACCGTCGTGGTGGAGAACGAGCAGGGGGCCGAGGCCCTGGTGCGGGCGCTCACCGAGCGCGGCCACGAGCGCTTCGCCGTGCTCGCCGGCCCGCCCGGGCTGCTGACGGCGCGCGACCGCCTCGCGGGCTTCCGCGCGGGCGCGGCGGCCGGCGGCGGGCGGGTGGTCGACGACCTCGTCCTCCACGGCGACTTCACCCGCGACGGGGGGCACGCGGCGATGCACCGGCTCCTCGACAGCGGCTTCGACCGCGGCTGCGTGCTGGCCGTCAACGACGTCATGGCCGTCGGCGCCATGGCCGCGCTGCGCGAGCGGGGCGTGGACCTGCCCGGCGCCGTGGCGGTCGCCGGCTTCGACGACATCTCGACGCTGCGGGACGTCACGCCGGCGCTGACGACGGTCCGCCTGCCGCTGCAGGAGATCGGCGAGCGCGCCGTCGAGCTGCTGCTCGACGAGGAGGGCGGCGGGCCCCGCACGGTGCGGGTCCGCGGCGAGGTCGTGCTGCGCGCCAGCACGCCGGACCTGCGCCGCCGGTAGCGTCCGACCGTGCGCGTCGTCATCGCCGTCGACTCCTTCAAGGGCTCCCTCGGCAGCCGGGAGGCGGGTGAGGCGGTCGCTGCGGGCGTCCGCGCCGCCGCCCCGGGCGCCGAGGTCGCCGTCCTGCCCGTGGCGGACGGCGGCGAGGGCACCACCGCCTGCCTCGCCGACGCCTGGGGGGCGAGCCCGCGCGAGAGCGTCGCGACGGACGCGCTGGGCCGCCCCTGCCGCGCGGGCTGGGCGCTCTCGCCCGACGGCTCCACCGCCGTCGTCGAGCTCGCCGCCGCCAGCGGGCTCCCCGGCGTCGCGGACGTCGCGCCGCGCCCCCGGGAGGCCACGACGCTCGGGACGGGCGTGCTGCTGCGCGCGGCGCTCGAC
>NZ_JABEMA010000095.1 GCF_013004605.1 Pseudokineococcus marinus | reverse complement strand
CCCCGCGCCGCGGAGCCCCCGGCCCAGCGCCGCCCCGGCCCGCGTGCCCGCGCCCGCCCCGCCTCCCCCCATCGAAGCTGCTCCCGTCCAGGCCGCTCCCGTCGACGTGGCCCCGGACGACCTGGCTCCCGTCGACGGGGCTCTCGTCGACGGGGCTCTCGTCGACGGGGCTCTCGTCGACGGGGCTCTCGTCGACGGGGCTCTCGTCGACGGGGCGCCCCTCGAGGCGGCCCCTGCGTCGACCACCCCCCAGCAGGCGGCGGTGGACGCGCTGGTGCGCCTGGACGCCGGGGACCCGGCGCGGGCGCTCGCCCGCGACCGCGTCGTCGCGGAGCACCTGCCCCTCGTCGAGGCGCTGGCCCGCCGCTACACCGGGCGCGGCGAGCCCTACGACGACCTCGTGCAGGTCGGGACCATCGGCCTGCTCACCGCCGTCGACCGCTTCGACCCAGGGCGCGGCGTCCCTCTCGGCGCCTTCGCCGTGCCCCACGTCCTCGGCGAGATCCGCCGGCACTTCCGCGACCGCGGCTGGGCCGTGCGCGTCCCGCGGCGGCTGCAGGAGCACGGTCGTGCGGTGGCGGACGCGCGCGCCGCCCTCGTGCAGTCCCTCGGGCGCGCCCCCACGGTCGCCGAGGTGGCCCGCGCCTGCGGCCTCGACGAGGAGGTCGTGCTGGCCGCGCTGGAGTCGGCGGGCGCCTACGCCACCGTCCCCCTCGACGACGACGCCCCCTCGCAGTGGGCGGCCGAGGACGCCGGGCTCGCGGAGGTCGAGGACCGCGCCGTCCTGCGCCCCCTGCTGGAGGCGCTGCCCGCCCGCGAGCGGCGCATCCTCGCGCTGCGGTTCGTCCGCGGCATGTCGCAGAGCCAGATCGCGGCGGAGGTCGGCATCTCGCAGATGCACGTCTCCCGCCTCCTGGCGCGCACGCTGGCCCAGCTGCGCGACCGCCTCGCCGACTAGGCGCGGCCGACCGCGTCCCCCACCGCCTCGGCGGCTCCCCGCGCGGCCGGGCGCTCCGGGGGCCTGCCCCGGCACCAGGGCAGGGCGGCCTCAGAGCAGGGTGCCGTCATCCTCCGAGCGCACGGCCGGCAGCGCCCGCGTCACGGCGCCGCTCGCGAGGGCCAGGCCGACGACCGCCGCCAGGGCCGCCACCCCGAGCGCCGCCCACCAGGTGCTCGAGCCGCTCGTCTCGGCGAGGACCACCTGCACGGCGACGAGCAGCTGGAGGAGCTGCCAGACGAGCGCCGGCGCCCGGCCGCGCGGGCGGCCCCGCGCCATGCCGACCGCGCAGCCGCCGAGGAGGGCCGCCAGGGCGACGGCGAGGACCGCCGTGCCGACGGCGAGGCCGGCTGACGCGGCGAGCCCCTCCCCCGTGCCGACGACGTAGATGAGGGCGACCGCCACGAGGAGCAGCGCCTCGACCCCGAGCCCGACGACCACGAGGCGGACGGCCGGGGCGGCGGCCCCGACCGGCTCGTCGGGGTCACGGGAGGCTCCCCGGTCCTCCGGCCCGCCGGGCCGCTGCTCGTTCGCGCTGGGACCGACCACGCCCCCACGGTAGCCAGCCGGTCCGCGGCGCCCCGGGACCCTCGGCGATCCCCTCGCACCCGGGAACACGCCTCCGGTGGCGGCCGTTGCACCCCGCATACACCATGAGCGGACGCCGGAGGACCCCGGTGCGGCCCGCCGTCGGGAGGGCCACCGGCCGCCCCGACCCCGGGCGGCCCGGAGCGGGAGACGGACCGACACGCAGGAAGTTCCCAGCGTGTGAACCCTTGAGGAACGGCTCCCCCTCTGTGATCCTCGTCCCAGGACGAGGGGCACCGCTTCGGCGGCGCCCCTTTTCGTGGGACACGCTCGTGAAGACCTTCACAAGCGCGGGAGGTCCGAGCCCGTCCCGCCGCACACGACCACCGCCGCACGACCGACCTGGAGGACCACCCATGGACTGGCGCGACAAGTCCGCCTGCCTCGACGAGGACCCCGAGCTCTTCTTCCCCATCGGGAACACGGGCCCGGCCCTGCTGCAGATCGAGGAGGCCAAGGCGATCTGCAAGCGCTGCCCCGTCGTGGACACCTGCCTGCAGTGGGCCATCGAGAACGGCCAGGACGCCGGCGTCTGGGGCGGAATGTCGGAGGACGAGCGCCGCGCGCTCAAGCGCCGCGCCGCCCGCGCCCGCCGCGCCGGCTGACGCCCTCCGCGGCTCGCACCGCCCCCGGCCCGCCGCCGGGGCTCCGAGGCCCCCGGTCCCGCACGGGACCGGGGGCCTCGCCGCGTCCGGGCACGCTCCGCCGCGACGCACCTCGCCGACGGAGCAGCGGGCTCAGCGCGCCGCCACCTCGCCGAGCCGGCACCGCACGCGCACGGCCGTGCCCGGGCCGTCGTCGCGGTTCTCCCACCGGATGTCGCCGCGCAGCTCGCCCCGCACGAGCGTCTGGACGATGCGGCTGCCCAGCCCGCCGCCCCCGGGCGCCCTGGCGCCGACGCGGAAGTCGGCGGGCAGGCCCACCCCGTCGTCGCACACCGCCAGGTCGAGGCGGGCGCCGTCGCGCTCGGCGCGGACCTCGACCGTCCCGTCGCGGTCGGCCAGCCCGTGCTCGACGGCGTTGGTGACCAGCTCGGTGATGACGAGCGCCAGCGGCGTCGCGTCGTTGGGGTCCACGAGCCCGAAGGAGCCCGTGCGGCGCGCCTTGGCGCGCGCGCCGGGGGTCGCCACCTCGGCGGCGAGGAGGAGCCCGGTGTCGACGAGCGCGTCGAAGTCGACGGACGCGTCGTGGGTCTGGGAGAGCGTGTCGTGGACGAGGGCGATGGTGGACACGCGCCGCATCGCCTCCGCCAGGGCCGCCTTCGCGTCCGGGGACTCGATGCGCCGCGACTGCAGGCGCAGCAGCGCCGCGACCGTCTGGAGGTTGTTCTTCACCCGGTGGTGGATCTCCCGGATGGTGGCGTCCTTGGAGATGAGCTCGAGCTCGCGGCCCCGCAGCTCGGTGACGTCGCGGCACAGGACGAGCCCGCCGACGCGCACGCCGTCCTCGACGAGCGGCACCGCGCGCAGCGACAGCGCGGCGCCGCGCGTCTCGACGTCCGCCCGCCACGGCGCCTTCCCCAGCAGCACGATGGGCAGCGACTCGTCCACCGGGCCGCTCGTGTCGATGAGCTCGCTCGTCACCTCGGGCAGCAGCCGCCCGGCGAGCTGGCCGATGAGCCCCAGCCGGTGGAAGACCGCCTGCGCGTTGGGGCTCGCGTAGAGGACGACGCCGTCGGCGTCCACGCGCACGAGGCCGTCGCCCACGCGCGGGGAGCCGCGGCGGTGCGTGCTGGGGGTGTCCTGGTTGGGGAAGCGGCCCTCGGCGACCATGCCCATGAGCACGTCGGCGCAGGCCATGTACGTGAGCTCGAGCCGGCTCGGCATCCGCAGCGACACGGCCGTCGTGTGGCGGGACAGGACGGCGACGCGCCGGCCCGCTCGCTGGACCGGCGCCGTGGTCGTCCGGACGGCCGAGTCCTCGTCGTGCTCGGGCTCGCCCTCGCTGACGACCTGCCGCGTGGCCCACGCCTCGTCGACGAGCGGGCGCCGCCCCCGCGGCACCCGGCGGCCCACCTGGTCGTCGTAGTAGGCCGTCGGGCCGGTGGAGGGGCGGCAGTGCGCGACGGCGACCCAGTCCTCGCCGCCGGAGGCGGGCACCCACAGGACGAGGTCGGCGAAGGCGAGGTCGGAGACCATCTGCCAGTCGCCGACGAGCAGCCGCAGCCACTCGGCGTCCACGGGCTCGAGGTCCGTGGCGTCGCGCAGCAGGTCGCTCATCGTGGGCACGCGCCGACCCTACGGCGCGCGCCCGGCGCCCGGCCGGGTGACGGCCGGGCGGGTGGCGCCCGCCGGTCGCTACAGCGAGCTGGAGCGCACCGCCCCCCGCAGCAGCCGCAGCGCGACCGACAGGGGCGCGATGTCCCCGCGCTCCAGGCGCCGCACCTCGTCGAGCACCCGGCGCGCCCGCTCCAGCGGCCCCGGGTGCGCCGCCTCCCACGCCTCGACGCGGGCGTCGGCGCGCTCGACCGAGGTGCCGGCAGCTGCCGCGGGAGGACCCTGGGCGGCGTCGTGGGCGAGGACGGCGTGGACGAGGGTGTCCAGGGCCGCGTAGAGGTCGTCGCGCAGGGCCCCGCGGGCGAGGGTCTGCCAGCGGTCCTCGCGCGGCAGCGAGGCGATCTGCCCGAGCAGGTCGTCGACGCCGTAGCGCTCGGAGAGGGCGAAGTGCAGCGCCGCGACGTCGTCGACCGGGGCGCCGGTGGCCGACGCCGTCCGGGCGACGTCGAGGAGGTCGTACTCGTCGAGCAGCCCCGCGACGTGGGCCGCCAGCGGCTCGGGGAAGCCGTCCGCGACGAGGGAGGCCGCCTGCCGGTCGAAGCGGGAGCGCTCGCGGCCGCGCAGCAGCTCCCCCACGCGCCCGCGGTAGCGGGCGACGACGGGCTCCGCGGCCGCGACCTCGGCGGCGACGTCGAGCACGCCCGAGCGGTTGTGGACGTACCAGCGCACGGCCCGGTCGAGCAGGCGGCGCAGCTCCTGCGTCGCCCGGGTCTGCGCGGCGGTGGGCACGCGGCCGTCCTGGGCGCGGATCGCGGCGTAGACGCCGGGAGCGTCGAAGACGGCGCGGGCGACGGCGTAGGCGCGCACGACCGAGGCCGAGGACGCCCCCGTCTCCTCGGTCGAGCGGAAGGCGAAGGTGATGCCGCCGCGATTGACGAGGTCGTTGACGAGGCAGGTCGTCACCACCTGGCGCCGCAGCGGGTGCTCCTCGAGCCGCTCGCCGAAGCGCTCCACGAGCGCCGACGGGAAGTAGTCCCGCAGCATCTGCTGGGCCCACGGCTCGTCGGGGACGTCGGACGCCAGGACCTCGGCGGACAGGGTGGTCTTGGCGAGCGCCAGCAGGACGCTGGACTCCGGGGTGGTGAGGCCCAGGCCGTCGTCGGCGCGGGCGGCGAAGCCCGCGTCGTCGGGCAGCGCCTCCAGCGCCCGGTCGAGGTGCCCGTCGCGCTCGAGGCGCTGCACGAAGCGGTGGTGCACGGGCAGCAGGCTCGGCGCGAGAACCCGCACGTCGCCGAGCAGGGTGTTCTGCTCGTCGTTGTCGGTGAGTACCAGGCGCCCGACGTCCTCGGTCATCGCCATGAGCAGCGCGTCGCGCTCGGCGCGGTCGAGGTCCCCGGCGGCCACGACCTGGTCGAGGAGGACCTTGATGTTCACCTCGTGGTCGGAGCAGTCGACCCCGGCGGAGTTGTCGATCGCGTCGGTGTTGAGCGCCACCCCGTGCAGGGCCGCCTCGACGCGGCCGCGCTGGGTGAGGCCGAGGTTGCCGCCCTCGCCGACGACGGCGCACCGCAGGTCGGCGCCGTTGACGCGGATGGCGTCGTTGGCCTTGTCCCCCGCGTCGGCGTGGGTCTCGGTCGACGCCTTGACGTAGGTGCCGATGCCGCCGTTCCAGAGCAGGTCGACGGGCGCCTGGAGCACGGCGCGGATGAGCTCGGGCGGCGTCATCGCCGTCGTCGACGCCGGCAGCCCGAGCACCGCCCGCACCTGCGGGGTGATCGGGACGGACTTGGCCGTGCGCGGCACGACGGCGCCGCCCTCGGACAGCAGCGAGCGGTCGTAGTCGTCCCAGGACGAGCGCGGCAGCCGGAAGAGCCGCGCGCGCTCGGCCCACGACCGCTCCGGGTCCGGGTCGGGGTCGAGGAAGACGTGCCGGTGGTCGAAGGCCGCCACGAGGCGGGTCCGCGTCGACAGGAGCATCCCGTTGCCGAAGACGTCGCCGCTCATGTCGCCGACGCCGACGCAGGTGAAGGGCTCGGCCTGCACGTCGTGGCCGAGCTCGCGGAAGTGGCGCCGGACGCTGACCCACGCCCCGCGCGCCGTGATGCCCATGGCCTTGTGGTCGTAGCCGACCGACCCGCCGGAGGCGAAGGCGTCGCCGAGCCAGAAGCCGTGCTCGGCCGCGACGGCGTTGGCGAGGTCGGAGAAGGTGGCCGTGCCCTTGTCGGCGGCCACGACGAGGTAGGGGTCGTCGGCGTCGTGGCGCACGACCCGCTCGGGCGGGCGGACGGCGCGACGGCCCCCCTCGGCCGGCGCCAGGTCGTCGGTGACGTCGAGCATCCCGTGGACGAAGGCTGCGTAGCAGGCCCGGCCCTCGGCGGCCCGCTCGTCGCGCCCCACCTCGGGCGCCGGCGCCCCCGTCGTCGACGAGGCGAGCAGCCGCTTGGCGACGAACCCGCCCTTGGCGCCCGTCGGCACGATGACGGCGTTCTTCACCACCTGCGCGCGCACGAGGCCGAGCACCTCGGTGCGGAAGTCCTCGCGGCGGTCGCTCCAGCGCAGGCCGCCGCGGGCGACGTCGCCGAAACGCAGGTGCACCCCCTCGACGCGCGGGGAGCAGACCCAGATCTCGTGCACCGGGCGCGGCTGGGGCAGCTCGGGCACGAGCCGCGGGTCGAGCTTGAAGGCGAGCGCCGCCCGGCCGTCCCGGGCGCCGGGGCGCTCCGGGTCGTCCGCCCCCGGGTGTCCGTCAGCCCCGTGCCCGGCGACCTCGGGGCCGTCGACCTCGGGGTCGCGCTGGAAGGCGTTGGTCCGCGTCGTCGCGAGGACGAGCGAGAGCACGGCGCGCAGTGTGCGGTCGGCGTCGAGGCCGTCCACCTCGCCGAGCGCGGCGCGCACGCGCGCGGCGACCCGGGCGGCCGCGACGGCGCGGGCGGGCGTGACGTCGTCGGCGAGCGCGGCCGGGTCCACGCCGGTCTCCTCGAGGTCCTCGGCCGACGGCCCCCCTGCCGAGACGCCACCCGCCCCGGCGGGCAGGTCGGGGTCGAAGCGCGCGGCGAAGAGCTCGAGCAGCCCGCGGACGATGCCGGTGTGCGCGAGCAGCGTGCGCTCGACGTAGGTCTGGCTGAAGGGCAGCCCCGCCTGGCGCAGGTACTTGACGTAGGCGCGCAGCACGGAGACCTGGCGCCACGTCAGGCCGGCGGCGAGGACGAGGCGGTCCAGCCCGTCGGACTCCGTGCTGCCCCGCCACGCCTGCCAGAAGGCGTCCTCGAGGAGCTCGCCGGGGCGCCCGGGCGGGGCCTCGCGCGCCCACTCCCCGGCGGTGTACCGCAGGCCGAAGTCGAGCAGGTGGGCCTCGTGCAGGGGGCCGGCGACGGCGGGGGTGCCCTCGTCGCCCGTCCCGCCCTCGCCGTCGCGCAGCCCGGCGCCGCCGGGCGCGCGCGGCTCGAGGCGGTAGGGCCGCTCGTCGAGGACCTCGACGCCGAGGTTGGCGAGCACGGGCAGCACGCTCGTCAGCGGCAGGGGCGAGCGGCGCAGGAGCGACAGGCGGTGCTCGTCCGGCCCCGCGTCCGGGGGCGTGCGCAGGTGCAGGACGGTGTCGGCCTCCCCCGCCTCGACGCGCTCGAGCCGGGCGAGGTCGGCGACGGCGTCGGCCGCGGTGAAGTCCTCCTTGTAGGCCTCCGGGAAGGCCGCGCCCCAGCGGCGCAGCCGTCCCCCGGCGGCCTCCTGGCCGACCTCGGCGGCCAGCGCCACGGCCAGGTCGTCCTCCCACGTGCGCACGACGCGGGCGAGGTCGTCGACCAGGCGCGCCTCGTCGACGTCGGCGAGGCCGCCCTCGCCCTCGGGGGCGCGGACGACGAAGTGGATGCGGGAGAGGACCGAGCTGGCGACCCAGACGTAGTACTCGACCTCCTCGGCGCGGAAGGCGCGGCGCAGCAGCTCGGAGACCCGCAGGCGCACGGCCGTCGTGTAGCGGTCGCGCGGCATGTAGACGAGCACGGAGACGTACCGGCCCCACGGGTCGGCCCGCAGGAAGGCGCTCGGCGCCCGGCGGTTCTGCAGGCCGAGGACGGCGAGCGCGGTGCTCGCGAGCTCCTCGACGCCCGCGAGGCGCAGCTCCTCGCGCGGGAACGTGTCGAGGACGGCGAGCAGGTCCCGCCCCGTGTGGCTGTCGGCGGGGACGTCGGCGAGGCGGAGCACCTCGGCGGCGCGGCGGTCGAGCAGCGGCACCGTGAGCAACGACTGCGTGGAGGACCCGGGCGCGTACAGCCCGACGACGCGCAGCTCCCCCGCCCGCTCGCCCGCCTCGTCGTGGAGGGCCGCCACGACGTGGTCCACGTGGTCGCGCCGGGCCACGCGCGAGCGGACGTCGCCGAGGGCCAGACGCAGCTCCTCGTCGTCGCGCAGCGGCGCGGCGAGAGCCGGGGGCAGGGCGTCGACGGCCCGCCCGCCCGCCGCACCGGGGGCGTCGGCCCGGTCGGGGCGCAGGAGGCCGAGGCCCCGGGGCTCCGCGCCCGGGCGCAGGACGCGCGCGCCGAGGACGACGAGGTTGCCGTCCGCGACCCAGCGCAGGTAGCGCGCGGCCTCCTGCGCCGCGGCCCCGGCGGGCATGGCGTCGGCAGCGGCCCGCAGCAGCCCGAGCACCTCGCCCGTGTCGGCGGCAGCGGCCCG
This sequence comes from Pseudokineococcus marinus, assembly GCF_013004605.1. Classification (GTDB taxonomy): domain Bacteria; phylum Actinomycetota; class Actinomycetes; order Actinomycetales; family Quadrisphaeraceae; genus Pseudokineococcus; species Pseudokineococcus marinus. Next base: position 2,458 of record NZ_JABEMA010000095.1, on the reverse strand, counting down.
GACGTCGGCCACGACCCCGCGGACCCCGCGGACGGCGTCGTCGAGGCGCTCCTCGTCGACCGGGTCCACCTCGACGTGGATCCACGAGACCGGGTCGGCCCCCTCGCCCGGACGCAGCACCGGGTGCACGACGGCGCGGACCCCGAGGCCCTGGCGCTCGAGCTCGGCGAGCACCGAGTCGACGAGGTGGGCCACGTCGTCGGTGACGACCTCGACGACGGCGTGCAGGCCGCGCCACTGCGACCCGGCCGGCAGCGCGCGCACGCGAGTGGTGCCGGGCTCACGACCCGCGGCGAGCTCGGCGTGGCTGCGGGCGGCGCCCACGAGCTCCTCCGGCGAGCGCTCCGCGAGGTCGGCCAGCGGCGCGCGGCCCCAGTACGCCAGGAGCAGCTCGCGCAGGTCGCCCCCCGCGTCGTCCGGCCCGGCCCCGCCCGAGGGGCCGCCCGAGGAGCCCGCGGCCTGCGCCGCCACGTCCGAGAGGAGCTCCTCGACCCGCCCGTCAACCCCGCCGCGCAGCATGCCCGCGACCCTACCGACGGGCGCCCGGCGCGCCCGGTCGCCACCCGTGGCCCCCGTGCGGGCCCCGCCGGTACCGTCCCGGCATGCGCCTCTCCGCCGACGTCCGCTACCCCGCCAGCGCCGCCGAGGTGGGACGGATGCTCGCCGACCCGGGCTTCGTCGACGCCCGCGACGAGGCGACGCACCCCCTGTCCCACTCGGCGCGGGTCGAGGGCTCTCCCGAGGGCGCCTTCGTCGTCCGCAGCACCCGGGTGATGCCGACCGACGACGTGCCGCAGGTCGCCCGCCGCTTCGTCGGCGACAGCCTCGAGCTGCACCAGACGGACAGCTGGACGGCGCCGTCGGCCGACGGCGGTCGGACGGGGACGATGACGATCGAGGTCGTCGGGGCGCCCGTCGTCCTGCGCGCCGACCTGCGCCTGGAGGCCGACGGCGACGGCGCGTGCACCGAGCGGATGGCGGGCGACCTCAAGGCCTCGGTGCCCCTGGTCGGCGGCGCGCTGGAGAAGGCCGCCGAGCCGGCCGTGCGCGCGGCCATCCGCAGCGAGGAGGCCGTGGGCCGCCGCTGGCTGGCCGAGCGCGCCGGCTGAGCGCGTCCCGCTGAGCGCGTCCGGCCCGCAGGACCGGTCCCGCGACGCCTCAGCCCCCGGCGACGAGGTCGCGCAGCTCGGCGGCGTCGTACCAGAGCAGGTCGCCGTCCTCGGCGCCGTCGACGACGAAGGCGGCGTCCTCGTCGCCCGCACGGGCGGCCGGCAGCGCCTCCGCGGCCGCCCGCACGGCCTCCTCCGCGGCGGCCTCGTCGCAGTGGGCGCTGACCACGGCGCGCAGCGGCACGGGGGCGCCCAGCGCGACGGCCGAGGGCGGCTCGTCGTCACCGGGCCCGCCGAGGGCCCGCGCGTCGCCGTCGGGGACGTCGGCGGCGAGCACGAGGCGGCGGCGCGGCGCCGCGGCGTCCTCCGCGAGGAGCGCGAGGGAGTCGGTGGCCGCGTCGAGCAGGGCCGAGAACTCGAGCTCCTCGTCGTCGCCCTCGACGTACCACTCCCGCAGCGCGGGCGTGGCGGCGCGGGCCCGGCCGGGCGGCACCTCGCCGGCCTCGAGCCAGGCGGCGAGCAGCGGGAGGGTCGCGGGGACGTAGACGCGCACGGGTCCATCCTGCCGCCCGGGCGGGCGCGTCGGCGCCGCGGCGGGGGCGAGGGGCGGAGCGGCTCAGCGGCTCAGCGGCTCAACGGCTGGGCGCGGCGGTGGCGTCGACGAGCTCGGCGAGCGCGTCGGTGACGCACGCGGCGAGGACGTCGAGGTCGGGGACGCCGTCCCGGTCGGCGTTGAGGCCGTAGGAGACGACGCCGTCGTAGCTCGTGACGCCGACGGCCAGCCCCTGCCCCGCCGCGAGCGGGATGACGGGGTACGCGGCCCGCAGGCGCACCGGGCCGACGTAGAGCGGGTGCTGGGGGCCCGGGGCGTTCGTCACGACGAGGTTGAAGACGCGGTGGCTCAGCGAGCCGGCGACGCGCACGCCGAGGGAGTGCAGCGTGGGCGGCGCGAAGCCCGCGAGGCCGGCGAGCTGGCGCGCGCCGACGCGGCGGCCGCCGGCCCCGTCGCGCATCGCGAAGGACAGCTGCTGCAGCCGGACGACGGGGTCGGGCTCGCCCACCGGGAGGTCGACGAGGTGGCCGACGACGCTCGTGGCGGGCAGGACGGCGCCCGTGGGCGCCTCCCCCGGCTCCCGGGCCCCCCCGCCGGCGTCCCCGTCGGCGGACCGCACGCTCACCGGCACGAGAGTGCGCACCACGGTCGAGGGGCCGACCGGGAGGCCGCGCGCGAGCATCCAGCCGCGCAGGGCGCCCGCGAGGACGCCGAGGACGACGTCGTGCAGGTCGGTGCGGGTGGACAGGCGCGGCGGCTCGGCCTGGCCGCCCGCCCCTCGCTGCTGCCCGAGCCT
>NZ_JABEMA010000094.1 GCF_013004605.1 Pseudokineococcus marinus | reverse complement strand
CCCCATGCCGGCGGCCGACGCCGGCGCCGGTCCCGAGGCGGCCGTCGACGCGGCGGCGCGCTACGCCGCCGAGCTCGCCGAGCACGCGGACGACCTCGGACCCGGCGGCGAGCCCGCCCCGGGGGTGCCGGTCTTCGACGTCCTCCTCCTCGGCGTCGGCCCCGACGGGCACGTCGCCTCGCTCTTCCCGGGGCGCCCCGCCCTGGGGCTCCGCGGTGCGACCGTCGTCGTGGAGGAGGACGCGCCCAAGCCCCCGCCGCTGCGCCTGAGCCTCGGCGCCGACGCCCTGCGGGCGGCGTCCGAGGTGTGGCTCGTCGTGTCCGGCGAGGACAAGGCGACCGCTGTCGCGCGGGGGCTCGACCCCGAGGAGGACGCCGTGCGCACGCCGGCCGTGGCCGCCCGCGGCCGCCGCGCCACGCGGTGGCTCGTCGACCGGGCCGCGGCCTCGCAGCTGCGCGGCTGACCCCGTCCCCGCCGTCAGTTGCGGGGCCGCACGCACGAGAGGGCCCGCTCCCCCCGGGGGGAGCGGGCCCTCTCGTGCGTCCAGCTCGTGACGGTCAGGGCACCAGCCGGCGGGCCCGCAGCGACTCGAGCGCCTCCTCGAGGATGGCCGCGCCGTCGGCGTCGTTGCGGCGCTCCTTCACGTACGCGAGGTGCGTCTTGTACGGCTCGTTGCGCAGCGGCTGCGGCGGGTTCGCGCGGTCCTGGCCGGCGGGGAACCCGCAGCGCGGGCAGTCCCAGGTCTCGGGCACGGGCGCGCCGGAGTCCTGCGCGAAGCTGGGCCGCGTCTCGTGCTCGTTGGCGCACCAGTAGGAGATGACGACGCGCGGGGCGCTCTCGCCGCGCTCCGCCTCGCCCATCGGTCCGGCGCCGACCCGGCTGCCCCGGATCGCGTTCCCTCCAGCCACGTGGCCCACTCCTCGTGCTCAGGGCGCCCCGCGGGGCGCTCGTCCGTCCGGTCCGCCGGCGGCTCGCCGCCGGTCCACCTGCTCGTCAGGTGCTGGTCAGATGCTCGGGTCGAAGCGCTCGACGAGGCCCAGCAGCACGACCACCGCGGCCCACAGCAGGGCCATGCCCACCGTCAGCCGGTTGAGGTTGCGCTCGGCGACGCCCGAGCTGCCCACGCTCGCCGACATGCCGCCGCCGAACATGCCCGAGAGGCCGCCGCCCTTGCCCTTGTGCAGGAGCACGAGCAGCACCTGGAAGAGGCCGGTGATGCCGAGGAGGACCAGCAGCACGATCCTCAGGACGTCGATCATGGGGCTCCTCGCGGGTGGTGCCCGCCGTGCGGCGGTGTGCTGGGCGCACCCGCTGTCGCTCCCCTGGAGCCGCTGCGGGTGCCGGGCGGTCGTGCGCGCGCCCCAGGGTACGGGACGGCGCACCGCCGTCGGCCGACCTCGGCCGACGGCGGCGCGGTCGGCTCAGCGGCCGCCGTGGTGGTGCTGGTACCGGACGATCGCGGCGAAGTCCGCCGGGTCGAGGCTGGCCCCGCCGACGAGCGCGCCGTCGACGTCGTCCTCGGCCATGACGGCCGCGACGTTGGAGGGCTTCACCGAGCCCCCGTAGAGGACGCGCACGCCGTCGGCGGCCGCGTCCCCGTGCGTCTCGCGCAGGCGCGCGCGGATCGCCCCGCACACCTCCTGGGCGTCCGCCGGGGTGGCGACCTCGCCGGTGCCGATGGCCCACACGGGCTCGTAGGCGACGACGAGACCTGCGACGGCGGAGGCGTCGAGGCCGGCGAGGGAGCCGTCGAGCTGGGCGAGCACGTGCTCGACCTGGCGACCGGCCTGCCGGACGTCGAGCGCCTCCCCCACGCACACGATCGGCGTGACGCCGTGGCGCAGCGCCGCCGCGGCCTTGGCCGCGACGAGCTCGTCGCCCTCCCCGTGGTCGTCGCGCCGCTCGCTGTGCCCGACGACGACGTACCGGCAGCCCAGCCGCGCCAGCATGGGCGCGGAGACGTCGCCGGTGTGGGCCCCGCTGTCGTGCGGCGAGACGTCCTGCGCGCCGTAGGACAGCTCCAGGCGGTCGCCGTCGACGAGCGTCTGCACCGTCCGCAGGTCCGTGAACGGCGGCAGGACGACGACCTCGACGCTCGCGGCGTCGTGCTTGGCGTCCTGCAGGGTCCACGCCAGCTTCTGCAGCGTCGACGCCGCCTGCAGGTGGTCGAGGTTCATCTTCCAGTTGCCCGCCATGAGCGGGGTCCTGCTCGTGGTGCTCGCCACGCGTCAGCCCTCCAGCGCCTGCAGGCCGGGGAGCTCGTCGCCCTGGAGGTACTCCAGGCTCGCCCCCCCGCCCGTCGAGATGTGCCCGAAGTCGTCCTCCGAGAGCCCGAGGGCCCGCACCGCGGCCGCGGAGTCGCCGCCCCCGACGACCGAGAAGGCGTCGGAGCGCGCGAGGGCCTCGGCCACGGCCCGGGTGCCGGCCGCGTACGGCTCCATCTCGAAGACGCCCATCGGGCCGTTCCAGAAGACGGTGCCGGCGTCGGCCAGCGCCGCGGCGAAGGCCGTGGCGGACTCCGGACCGATGTCGAGCCCCATGCGGTCGGCCGGGATGGCGTCGGCCGCGACGACGCCGTGCTCGGCGTCCGCCGAGAAGGCGGTCGCCGCGACGACGTCGGTCGGCAGGACCACGTCGACGCCGCGCTCGGCCGCCGTCGTGAGGTACCCCCGCACGGTGTCGAGCTGGTCGGCCTCGAGCAGGCTCGTGCCGACGTCGTGGCCCTGCGCCGCGAGGAAGGTGAAGACCATCCCGCCGCCCACGAGGATCCGGTCGGCCGTGCCGAGCAGGGCGTCGATGACGCCGAGCTTGTCGGAGACCTTCGAGCCGCCGAGGACGACGACGTAGGGCCGCGCCGGGTCCTGCGTCAGCCGCCGCAGCACCTCGACCTCGGCGAGCACGAGGCCGCCGGCGGCCGACGGCAGGTGCCGCGGGACGTCGTAGACCGAGGCGTGCCTGCGGTGGACGGCGCCGAAGCCGTCGCCGACGTAGGCGCTGGCGAGGTCGGCGAGGTCGCGGGCGAACCGGCCCCGCTCGTCATCGTCCTTGCTCGTCTCCCCCGGGTTGAAGCGGAGGTTCTCGAGCAGCAGCAGCTCACCGTCGGCGAGAACCGCGGCCTGCTCCTGCGCGGACTCCCCCATCGTGTCGGTGGCGAAGCGGACGGTGACGCCGGGCAGCAGCTCGCGGACCCGCTCGGCGACGGGCGCCAGCGAGTACCGCTCCTCCGGCGCGCCCTTCGGCCGGCCGAGGTGGGCGCACACCACGACCCGGGCGCCCTCGTCGAGCAGCCGCTGCCACGTGGGCAGGGAGGCCCGGACGCGACCGTCGTCGGTGATCTCGCGGACCCCGTCCCGCTCGGCGAGCGGGACGTTGAGGTCGCTGCGGACGAGGACGCGCTTGCCGCGCAGGCCGTCGACCTGCGCGGCGAGCTCCTCGACCGTCCTCACAGGGAGGAGCCGACGTGGCCGACCAGGTCGACGAGGCGGTTGGAGTAGCCCCACTCGTTGTCGTACCAGCCGACGACCTTGACCTGGTCCCCGATCACCTTGGTGAGGGGCGCGTCGAAGATGCACGACGCCGGGTCCTGCGTGATGTCGGAGGAGACGATGGGCGCCTCGCTGTAGCGCAGGTACGGGCCGAGGGCGCCCTCGGCGGCGGCCTTGACGGCGGCGTTGACCTCCTCGACGGAGGTCTCGCGGCCCACGGTGACGGTGAGGTCCGTGGCCGAGCCCGTGGGCACCGGGACGCGCAGCGCGTAGCCGTCGAGCTTGCCCTTGAGCTCGGGCAGCACGAGGCCGATGGCCTTGGCCGCGCCGGTCGAGGTGGGGACGATGTTGAGCGCGGCGGCGCGGGCGCGGCGCAGGTCCTTGTGCGGGCCGTCCTGGAGGTTCTGGTCGGCCGTGTACGCGTGGACCGTCGTCATGAGGCCCTGCTTGATCTCGAACGCGTCGTGGATGGCCTTGGCCATCGGCGCGAGGCAGTTCGTCGTGCAGGAGGCGTTGGAGATGATCGTGTGCGCCGACGGGTCGTACTGCTCGTGGTTGACGCCCATGACGACGGTGACGTCCTCGTCGGTGGCGGGCGCCGAGATGATGACCTTCTTCGCGCCGGCGTCGACGTGCGCGCGGGCCGCGGAGGCCTTGGTGAAGAAGCCCGTGGACTCGACGACGACGTCCGCGCCGAGCTCGCCCCAGGCGAGGTCCTTCGGGTCGCGCTCGGACATGACGCGGATGCGGCGGCCGTCGACGGTGATGCCCTCGGCGTCGGCCGTGACCTCGCCCGGGAAGACCCCGAGGATCGAGTCGTACTTGAGCAGGTGGGCGAGGACGCCGTTGTCGCCGAGGTCGTTGAGGCCGACGACCTCGACGTCGGCGCCGGACGCCGCCGCGGCGCGGAAGAAGTTGCGGCCGATGCGGCCGAAGCCGTTGATGCCCACGCGGATGGTCACGTCGGTCTCCCTGGGGTCGGTGGCCCGCGGTGGGCGGGCCGACGGGGCGGTCGGATCTGCCGGCTGCGGCGCGCCCCCGACCTGCCCGGACGGGCCCGGGGGCCTCGCGGTGTCCCCGGGGGTGCCCGGAGGTGGTCGGACGTGCTCGCCGCAGCGCTGGGATGCCCCCGACCCTAGGGGATCGGCCCCGCGCCCCACCCCCCGGCGCGGCCCGAGGTGTGACGCCGGTCACATGCTGGACGCCGGACCGCCGGGCCCGGCTCCCGGCACGTCGGCCCGGAGGTCGTGCGGGAGCGGGCCCCGGCTCAGACCTCGAGCATCTCCGGGGTAAGGCCCGACTCGGTCCCGGGCACGCCCAGCTCGGCGGCACGGCGGTCCGCCATGGCGAGGAGGCGGCGGATGCGCCCGGCGACGGCGTCCTTCGTCATGACCGGGTCGGCCATGGCGCCCAGCTCCTCCAGCGACGCCTGGCGGTGCTCGGTGCGCAGGCGCCCGGCCACGAGCAGGTGCTCGGGCACGTCGTCGCCGAGGATCTCCAGCGCCCGCTCCACGCGCGCGCCGGCCGCGACGGCCGCCCGGGCCGAGCGCCGCAGGTTCGCGTCGTCGAAGTTGGCGAGCCGGTTGGCCGTGGCGCGCACCTCCCGGCGCATGCGCCGCTCCTCCCACACGAGGACGGCGTCGTGCGCCCCGAGGCGCGTGAGCAGGGCGCCGATGGCGTCGCCGTCGCGCAGGACGACGCGGTCGACGCCGCGCACCTCGCGGGCCTTCGCGGCCACCCCGAGCCGGCGGGCGCTGCCGACGAGCGCCAGCGCCGCCTCGGGCCCCGGGCAGGTGATCTCCAGCGCCGCGCTGCGGCCCGGCTCGGTGAGGGAGCCGTGGGCGAGGAACGCACCGCGCCAGGCGGCCTCGGCGCAGCACGTGGCCCCGCCGACGACCTGGGGCGGCAGGCCCCGCACGGGGCGCCCGCGCCCGTCGAGCAGCCCGGTCTGGCGCGCCAGCGCCTCCCCCTCGCGCACCACGCGGACGACGTAGCGGGTGCCCCGCCGCAGCCCGCCGGGCTGCAGCACGAGCACGTCGCAGGAGGCGCCGAAGACCTCGGTGATGTCCTTGCGCAGCCGCCGCGCGGCCGCCCCCGTGTCGAGCTCGGCCTCCACGACGACGTGCCCCGAGACGATGTGGAGCCCGCCCGCGAAGCGCAGGACGGCCGACGTCTCCGCCTTGCGGTCGCAGGACCGGGTCACGGGGAGGCGGCTGAGCTCGTCCTTCACCTGGGCCGTCAGTGCCATGGCGCCATCATCCCACCGCCGCGCCGGCCTCCGACCCGCCGACCGACGAGCCGGTCACCGACGGCGCCACCACCGTCGACGCCACCACGGTCGACCCGGCGCCCGAGGACGCGCCCCTCCCCGCCGCGGGCGCCCGTCACGCCGACGGCTCGAAGGCGTCGCGGAAGGCCGCCGCCAGCCGCAGGGGGTCGTGGACGTCGTCGCGCCGCGAGCGCGCGACCCGCCGCAGCAGGAGCTGGGCACCGAGGTCGGTGCACAGGCGCCCGAGGGGCTCCGGGTCCCCGACGGCGCGCGGGTCGGCCACCACGGCGTCGACCCGCAGGTCCGGCGCGTGGCGGGCCAGGGCGCCGAGGTGGTCCGCCGCGGTGAGCCCGGCCGTCTCCTGCTGGGAGGAGGTGAGGTTGAGCACGACGCACCGGCGGGCGCGCGTGCGCACCAGCGCGGCGGCGAGCTCGGGCACGCACAGGTGGGGCAGGACGCTCGTGAACCAGGACCCGGGCCCGAGGACGACCCAGTCGGCCTCCTCGACGGCCTCCACGGCCTCCGGGCACGCGGGCGGGTCCGGGGGCTGCAGGCGCACGCCGCCGATGCGACCGGCAGCGGTCGCGAGCGCGACCTGGCCGCGCACCACCCGCGCCGGGCCGCCACCGGGCGGGACGACGTCCCCCTCCACGTCGAGCGGCACGAGGGACATGGGCAGGACGCGGCCGCGGGCGCCGAGGAGGTGGGCCACCCAGTCGAGGCCGGCGACCTGGTCCCCCAGGAGCTCCCAGAGCGCGACGATGAGGAGGTTGCCGACCGCGTGGCCGCCGAGCTCGCCGTCACCGCCGAAGCGGTGTTGGACGACGTCGCGCCACGTGCGCCCCCAGTCGGCGTCGTCGCAGAGCGCGGCGAGGGCCATGCGGAGGTCACCCGGGGGCAGGACCCCGAGCTCGCGGCGCAGCCGCCCGCTCGAGCCGCCGTCGTCGGCCACCGTGACGACGGCGGTCAGGCGGTCGGTGAGGTGGCGCAGGGCCTGCAGGGAGGCGGACAGGCCGTGCCCCCCGCCGAGCGCGACGACCGACGGAGGGGCCGGCGACCCCTCGTCTCCGGACGGCGGCGTCCGCGGAGCCGTCGCCGGAGCGGCCCAGGGCGAGGGCGGGCCCCCGGCCGCCGCGCCTCCCCGGGGCGCCTCACTCACGGCCGAGGTCGCGGTGGACGACGCGGGCGCGGACGTCGGCGCCGGACAGCCGGCGTGCGAGCTGCTCGCTGAGCGCGACGGACCGGTGCTTGCCGCCCGTGCACCCGACGGCGACGGTGACGAAGCCGCGGTGCTCGCGCCGGTAGCCCGCGACGACGGGCTCGAGCGCCGCCACGTAGCGGTCCAGCCACTCCTCGGCGCCCTCCTGGCGCAGGACGAAGTCGCGGACGCCCTCGTCGCGCCCGGTCTGCGCCCGCAGCGACGGCTCCCAGTACGGGTTGGGCAGGAAGCGGACGTCGGCGACGTGGTCGGCGTCGACGGGGATCCCGTACTTGAAGCCGAAGGACATGACCGTGACCCGCAGGCGCGGCCGCCCCGCCTCCCCGAAGACGTCCCCGACCCGGGCGCCGAGCTCGTGCACGTTGAGGGAGCTCGTGTCGACGAGCAGGTCGGCGCCCCCGCGCAGGGCCGCGACGAGGTCCCGCTCGGCACGGATGCCGTCGAGGATCCGCCCCTCCCCCTGCAGGGGGTGGGGCCGGCGGACGGACTCGAAGCGGCGCACGAGCGCTTCGTCGGACGCCTCGAGGAAGAGCACCCGCACGACGATCCCGCGGTCGCGCAGCTCCTCGAGGGCGGACTGCACCTCGGGGAAGAACTCCTGGCCGCGGACGTCGAGGACGACGGCCACGCGGGGCAGCCCGCGCCGCGCGCGGGCGGCGAGCCCCGCGAGCGCGGAGAGCATCTGCGGCGGCAGGTTGTCGACGACGTACCAGCCGAGGTCCTCCAGGCGGTCCGCGACCGTCGAGCGCCCGGCGCCCGACATGCCGGTGACGACGAGGACCTCGGTGCTGCCCTCGGACGCTCCCGGGGGAGCGCCCTCCCCGGTGCCGCCCGCCCCGCCGCGCAGGTCCCGCTGCCGGGGTCGTCGTCGAGCGGGGGCGTCGCGTCCACGCCGCGATCCTCCCAAGCCGGGCGCCCGGCGTCGACGCCCCCCGCCGGGACCGGCCCTCAGTCGTCGAGCAGCTCGCCGGTGGCCGTGTTGACGCGCAGGGGCGCCTCCGCGGCCGCCTCGTCCTCGCGCCGCCCGTCGCGGGGCGCCGGGGCCCCGTTCGCCGGTGTCGTGCTCGCGGGCGCGAGGGCGTCGAGCACCGCGCGGGCCGTCGCGGGCCCGACGCCGGGGACCTCGCACACCTCGTCCACCGTCGCGGCGCGCAGCCGCTTGAGGGAGCCGAAGCGCTTGAGGAGGGCGGTCCGGCGCGCGGGCCCGAGGCCGGGCACGTCGTCGAGAGCGCTGCGGGTCATCGACGAGCTGCGCCGTTGGCGGTGGTACGTGATGGCGAAGCGGTGGGCCTCGTCGCGCACGCGCTGGAGGAGGTACAGGCCCTCGCTCTGGCGCGGCAGGACGACGGGGAACTCCTCCCCCGGCAGCCACACCTCCTCGAGCCGCTTGGCCAGCCCGCAGAGCGCCACGTCCGTCACGCCCAGCTCCTCGAGGGCGCGCGCGGCGGCGGCGACCTGGGGGGCGCCGCCGTCGACGACGACGAGCTGCGGCGGGTAGGCGAAGCGCCGCGGCCGGCCGGACTCGGGGTCGACCGGCGCGTGCCCGGCCGCCCCGTCCGCGACCTCACCGCCCGCGACCTCACCGCCCGCGACCACGGCGCCCGCCGCGCCGGGGGGTGCGGTGGTCGCGTCCTCGTCGGGCGGCGACCCGGCGGGCGGGCTGCCGTCGGCGAGGTGGCGGCGGAAGCGGCGCAGCATCACCTCGTGGATCGCGGCGGTGTCGTCCTGCGCGTCGCCGGCCCGCACCGACTCGCCGCGGACGGCGAAGCGCCGGTACTCGCCCTTGCGCGGCAGGCCGTCCTCGAAGACGACCATCGAGGCCACGACCTCGGTCCCCTGGAGGTTCGAGACGTCGTAGCACTCCACCCGCAGGGGCGCCTCGTCGAGGCCGAGCGCGTCCTGGAGCTCCTGGAGGGCGAGGCTCCGGGTCGTGAGGTCGCCCCCTCGCCGCGTCTTGTGCAGGGCGAGGGCCTGCGAGGCGTTCTTGGCGACGGTCTCGAGCAGGGCGCGCTTGTCGCCGCGCTGGGGCACGCGGACGTCGACCGCGGAGCCCCGCAGCCCCGACAGCCAGGCGGTGACCTGGGCGGCGTCGGCGGGCTCCACCGGCACGAGCACCTCGCGCGGGACGGCCCCGGGGGACGCCCCCGCCGCCGCACCCCCGGCGCCGCCGGCCGCGGCGTCCGCCACCGCGTCGGCGTCGCCGTACACCTGCTGCAGCAGGTGCTCGACGAGGCCGGCGGTCGTGACGTCCTCGACCTTCTCGACGACCCACCCGCGCTGGCCGCGGATGCGCCCGCCGCGCACGTGGAAGACCTGGACGGCGGCCTCGAGCTCGTCCTCGGCGAGGGCGAAGACGTCGGCGTCGGTGGCGTCGGGCAGCACGACCGCGCTCTTCTCGAGGGCGCGGCGCAGGGCGCCGAGGTCGTCGCGGCGCCGGGCCGCCCGCTCGAAGTCGAGGTCCGCGGAGGCCTCGCGCATCTCCGCCTCGAGGCGGCGCACGAAGCGGCTGGTGTCCCCCGCCATGAAGGACGCGAAGTCCTCGGCGAGCGCCCGGTGGTCCTCCTCGCTGATGCGCCCGACGCAGGGGGCCGAGCACTTGCCGATGTAGCCGAGCAGGCACGGGCGCCCGACCTGGGCGGCGCGCTTGAGCACGCCGGCCGAGCAGCTGCGGATGGGGAAGACGCGCAGCAGGAGGTCGACGGTCTCGCGGATCGCCCACGCGTGCGTGTACGGCCCGAAGTACCGCGTGCCCTTGCGCTTGGCGCCGCGCATCACCTGGACCCGCGGCACCGGCTCACCCATCGTGATGGCGAGGTAGGGGTAGGACTTGTCGTCGCGGTACTTGACGTTGAAGCGCGGGTCGAACTCCTTGATCCAGGAGTACTCGAGCTGCAGCGACTCGACCTCGGTGGCGACGGTCGTCCACTCGACCGAAGCGGCCGTCGTGACCATCGTCTGCGTCCGCGGGTGCAGGTTCGCGACGTCCTGGAAGTAGGACGCGAGCCGCTGGCGCAGGCTCCGGGCCTTGCCGACGTAGATGACGCGGCCGTGCTCGTCGCGGAAGCGGTAGACGCCCGGGGAGTCGGGCACCTCCCCCGGTCGCGGGCGGTAGGAGGACGGGTCAGCCACACGCCCAGGGTAGGTCGGGCGTCCGACGGTCCCGACCGTGGCGACCTACGCCCCGGGCGCCGCCTCCTCCCGGCGTGCGGCGCGCTGCACCGGCACCCCGTCGGCGGGCTGGGACGCGACGGGCTGGGACGCGACGGGCTGGGACGCGACGGGCTGGGACGCGAGGGCCGGGGACGGGGCCGCCAGGGCGGCCACCGGCAGCAGAGAGGTCGGGAGGTCGGGCGGCGGCCCGGGGTGCGCCGCGGCGTCGCGGGCGACGAGGTCGGCGAGGTGGTCCACCGGCAGGGCCCGCGACCACAGCCACCCCTGCCCCAGCGTGGCCCCGGCGCGCAGCAGCGCCCGCACCTGCGCCTCGTGCTCGATGCCCTCGGCGAGGACGACGAGCCCGAGGGAGCGGCTGAGCCGCACGAGGGCCTCGAGCACCCGGGCGCTGCGCGGGTCCCCCAGGGCGACGACGAGCGACCGGTCGACCTTGACGACGTCGACCGGCAGCCGGGCGAGGTACGTCAGCGACGCGTAGCCCGACCCGACGTCGTCCAGGGCGATCCGGCAGCCGGCGGCGCGCAGCGCGGCCATGGTCCCCAGGGCCGGGTCCCCCGGCGCCACGGGCACGCCCTCGGTGACCTCGACGACGAGCGAGGCCGCCGGCACGCCCGCCTCGGCCAGGGCGTCCGCGACGGCGGCGGGGTAGCCGGGGTCGCGCAGCTCGAGCGGCGAGGCGTTGACCGACAGGGTGAGCCCGCGCGCGGCGGCGCCGCTGGCCACCAGCGCGTGCAGGCCCCGGCGCAGCGCGTGGCGGCCGAGGGCCGTCACGAGGCCGCTGCCCTCGGCCACGGCGACGAACTCGTCGGGGCCGACCCGGCCCAGCGCGTCGTCCTGCCACCGGGCGAGCACCTCGAAGCCCTTGAGGCGGCCGCTCGCGAGGTGGACGAGCGGCTGGAGCTCGACGTGCAGCGCGTCGGCCGCCAGGGCCGCGCGCAGGCGCCGCTCGACGAGGGCGCGACGGCGCACTCCCTCGGCGACCTCGCCGCGGAAGAGCGCCGTCCGGTCGCCGCCGGCGCGCTTGGCCGCGGTGACGGCGGTCGTCGCCTCGGCCAGGAGCTCGGGCG
>NZ_JABEMA010000093.1 GCF_013004605.1 Pseudokineococcus marinus | reverse complement strand
GCCGTGGCCCGCGGGGGGGTCCACGGCCGTCGGCGCACCGGGGCCCGGGACCGGCCGCGAGGGGGCGGCGCCGGGCGCGAGCGGCGAGGTGCCGAGGTCTTCGCTGCGCGAGCGGGGCCTTCGCTGCGCGAGCGGGGCCTTCGCTGCGCGAGCGGGGCCTCCGCTGCGCGAGCGGGGCGTCAGCTGCGCGAGGAGACGATGGCGCGCGAGGCCCAGCGCACGAGCCCGCGGGGGGCGTGCCGGGCGAGCTGCACGACCGCGGCGTAGCGCGTCGTCGGCACGGACACCACGCGGCCGCGGGCGACGTCGTCGAGGGCCGTGCGGACGAGCTCGTCGACGTCGACCCAGCCGATCTCGGGCATGTGGCCCATGCGCAGCTCGGCGCGCTCGTGGAACTCGGTGCGCACGAAGCCGGGGCACAGCGCCGTGACGGTGACGCCGGTGCCCGCCAGCTCGTTCGACAGCCCCTCCGAGTAGGCGGTGACCCACGCCTTGACCGCCGAGTAGCCACCCATGGTGACGAAGCCGGCGACGCTCGAGACGTTGAGGACGGCGCCGCGCCCGCGGTCGCGCATCGCCCGCCCGGCGGCGCCGCCGAGGACGAGCACGGCGCGGCACATGACGTCGAGGGCGCGCTCCTGCTCCGAGGTGTCCTCCGACAGGAGCTTCGAGGACAGGCCGAAGCCCGCGTTGTTGACGAGCAGGTCCACCGGGCGGGCGACGTCGCCGAGGCGGTCGGCCACCCGCTGGACGTCGGCCCGGTCGGCGAGGTCCGCGCGCAGCACCTCGACCCGCGTGCCGCCGGCGCGCAGCCGCTCGGCCGTCTCCTCGAGCCGGGCGGCGTCGCGGGCCACGAGGACGAGGTCGTGACCGCGGCCCGCCAGCTCGCGGGCGAAGGCCGCCCCGATGCCCGAGGTGCCGCCCGTGACCAGTGCCGTCGCCATGGGGAGGACCGTAGCGAGCAGCGCCCCCGGCACCCGACCCGTCCCGCCCGGGACGACAGCCCCGTGCTCGGGTGCCGCCGACGTCGCGCCGCGCCCGGTCCGCCCGCCCGCCCGCGCCGCGGGTAGCGTCGCCGCCCGTGCGCATCGCCACGTGGAACGTCAACTCCGTCCGGGCCCGCGTCGACCGCCTGGTGGCGTGGCTCGAGCGCAGCGACGTCGACGTCGTGGCGCTCCAGGAGACCAAGTGCCGGGACGACCAGTTCCCGGAGGAGCGGCTGCGCGAGGCCGGCTACGAGGTCGCCCACCACGGGCTGAGCCAGTGGAACGGCGTCGCGGTCCTCTCCCGGGTGGGCCTCGAGGACGTGCGCGTCGGCTTTCCGGGCCAGCCGGGCTGGGGCGAGGGCGCGGAGGCCGAGGCGCGGGCCATCGGGGCGCGGTGCGGCGGCGTCGACGTGTGGAGCCTCTACGTGCCGAACGGCCGCGCGCTCGACGACCCCCACTACGCCTACAAGCTCGACTGGCTGGCCCGGCTGCGCGACGCCGGGAGCGCCTGGCTGGCGGACGACCCTCGCGCGCAGGTCGCCCTCTGCGGGGACTGGAACGTGGCGCCCACCGACGAGGACGTCTGGGACCCGGCCGTCTTCGCGACGAGCACCCACACCTCCGAGCCCGAGCGCGCGGCCTTCCGCGCCGTCGTCGACGCGGGCTACGCCGACGTCGTGCGCCCCCACGCCCCCGGGCCGGGGACGTACACCTACTGGGACTACACCCAGCTCCGCTTCCCCCGCCGCGAGGGCATGCGCATCGACTTCGCCCTGTGCTCGCCGGCGCTCGCCGAGCGCGTGACGGGGGCGGAGATCGACCGGCAGGAGCGCAAGGGCAAGGGCGCCAGCGACCACGCGCCCGTCCTCGTCGACCTCGCGGACGCCTGACCCCACCGCCTCACCGCCCGCTCGTCCGAGCGCCGCGCTCGGCTCCTCCTGGACGCCGTCAGCCGGCCCGGCCGTCCCCGGGGCGACGGGCGCCGACCTGCAGCTCGCTGCGCCATACCACGTGGTCGACCTCGCGGGCGGGCGCGCCGAGGACGGCCGCGGCCGCCTCGAGCAGCGCCGCGGCCTCCAGCGCGCCGGGCCGCGAGCCCGCGCGCGCCGGCTGACCTCCCGCCAGGAGGCTGCGGACGAGGCGGGAGACGAAGCGGCGGACGTCGTCGTCGGGCACGACCTGCTCCGCGCCGGCCAGGAGCAGCAGCCGGTGCCACGACCGACCCGACGACTGCCCCGCGGCGGCGCACCAGGCGGCCCGCACGGCCTCCCACCGCTCGGACGACGGTGCCGCAGGTGCCTCCACAGGGGGCCACGGCGTCAGGGCCACCCGGGCCCGGGCGTGGGTCTGGGCCTGCGCCGCAGCGGCGCGGTGGTCGCGGAGGACGGCCAGGAGGTCCGCCGTCGTGACGACGCCGACGTCGACGAGGGCCTCCGCCGCCTCGCGCACCGCGGTCGCCTTGAGGGGTGCGCCCGCGGTCGACGCCGTGCGGTGCCGGGTGGCCAGCGCGGCGGCCCACGCCTCGTCGTCCCCGGCGGCGGTGAAGGACGCCAGCAGCGCCGGGGCGTCGAGCCCGTCACCCGGTCCGGCCGTGCTGGCGAGGTGCTCGCGCACCCGGGCCACCACGCCCGCGACGGCGGTCGGCCGCACCCGGGGCGCCCAGACGGCCTCGACCACGCAGAGGGCCAGCGAGGCCGGGTGCCCGACCGGGGGCTCGACCCGCACCCCCGCGGCCTCCAGCCGGTGCGCGGTGCGGAGGACGTCCTCGGCGACCACGTCGGCGAGCCCGCCCCAGGTGTCGGACGGCTCGGTGGGGTCGCTGGTCCGCTCGAGGCGCAGGTCGTCCGGCTCGGCCTCGGCGCCGGCCCCGGGTCCCCCACCGGGCTCGGGGCGGGGCGCCTCGTCCCGGCCCGGGCACGCGGCGGGGCGTGCGGTCGGGTCGGCGCCGCCGCCTGACCCCTCGGAGGGGTGCTCCGCATCGCCGGATGCGGAGTCGGCCGGGCCGGTGCTCGTCTCGCTGCTCATGGCGAGACCGTGGCGCCCTGCCGCGCCGCCGCGGCGGCGCCCGGCGAGGTCTGTGGACGACCTCGCTAGCGTGGCGGCCTGTGGACGCCGCCGAGACCGCAGACCTGCCCGTCGACGCGCTGGGGGACGCCCGTGGGCGGCTCCTGGCCCTCATCCGCGAGACGGCGGTCGTCCGCGGCCGCGTGACGCTGTCCAGCGGCGCGGAGGCCGACTACTACGTCGACCTGCGCCGCATCACGCTGCACCACGAGGCGGCGCCGCTGGTCGGGCGGGTGATGCTCGACCTGGTCGACGGGCGGGGGCTCTCGCCCGACGCCGTGGGCGGCCTGACGATGGGCGCCGACCCCGTGGCAGCGGCGATGCTCCACGCCGCCTCGGCGCAGGGCCGCCCGCTCGACGCCTTCGTCGTCCGCAAGCAGGGCAAGGCCCACGGCCTGCAGCGGCAGATCGAGGGCCCGGCGGTGGAGGGCCGCGCCGTCGTCGCCGTCGAGGACACGATGACGACCGGTGGCTCGGTCATGACGGCCGTCGAGGCGCTGCGCGCCCACGGCGCGCAGGTGCTCGCCGTGGCCGTGCTCGTGGACCGTGACACCGGGGCTCGCGAGCGCATCGAGGCGGAGGGGCTCGACTACCTCGCCGTCTTCACCAAGGACGAGCTCGGCCTCGACGACGGCCCGGCCGCCGGCGCCGGCACTGGGGAGCCCGCGCGCCCCACCCTCTGACGTCCTGGCGTCCGGCGCTCGGCCGTCGGTCGCCGGCGGCTGCTCCTGGGCCGTCGCGTCGCCGGGAGGCGGTGCCGGAGAGCGGTGGTCCTCAGCCCGGCCGCCGTGATCGGCTGGGTGATGAGGCGCGCCCGTCTGCCTGGAGGAGCTCAGAAGGGCGGTGGTCCCTCGCCCCAGCCGCCGTGGTCGGTGCCGTCGGGGTGGGTGGCGGTCGTGGGTGCCGGGCGGTCGGTGAGGTGCTGGTGCTGACGCGTGTGCTCCTCGCGGGTCGACCGCGCGTCGCGGTGGGCGAGGTCGTCGGTGGGGTAGGGGTGGCCGACGAGCAGGCGGGGGTGGATCTCGACGTGGCCGTGGAGGTTGCGGACGTCGTCGTGGCGGCCACAGGTGTCGAGGTTTCCCTGGTTGGACGCGGTGGCCTCGCGGGCGTTGGCGCGGTGCTCGTGGTGTCGTGCGCCCGTTGTGGTGCGCGTGGTCGGGACGACGCGGTAGCCGGCGGCAGCGATGCGCCAGGTCGCGGCCGGTCGGCGGGGAGGCGACGTCGTGCTGGTGCTCCCGGTGAGGCCGTGGTCATCGCTCCGCCCGGGTTCGGGCGTCGTGTCGGTGCCGTCGTGTCCTGGTGTGTCGTCCGTGGCGGCGGGGACCGGGGCGACGGGGGCGGGCTCGACGGGGGCGGGGTGGTCGGTCCCTGGCTCGGTGGGTGCGGGGGGGCGGGGGAGCAGGGTTGGGCCGGGGACGGTGGTGGTCTGTCCCAGGGGTGAGGTCCAGGTGACGCTGGTGTCGGTGGGGTCGTCGGTGGTGGGGGTGTCGGTCCAGCCGTGGCGGTGCTTGGCGAGGTGGTGGGTGCGGCAGCGGGGGCTGAGGTTGCAGGGGCAGGTGGGGCCGCCGGTGGCGTGGGGGGTGGCGTGGTCGAGGTCGCAGCGGGTGGCGGGGACGCGGCAGCCGGGGTAGGTGCAGGTGGGGGTGCGGGTGCGCACGTACCGGTCGGTGGCGGCTGAGGGTCGGTAGCGGCCGCCGCCGGCGGCGGCGACGGGGCAGGCGCTGCGGGGGCGGCGGGGCAGGGCGAGCGCGGGTGTGGTGGCGGGCCTGGAGACGTCGTGAACGCTGCCGGTGGTGGCGCGGTCGGTGCCGCCGGGGTCACCGGTGCCGCCGCGATCGACGGGGCCTTCAGGTTCGTCAACGTTGCCAGGGTTGCCGGGGTTGCCAGGGCTGCCGAGGTCTTCATGGCCACCTGGGTCGCCGTGGCTGTCGTCGTCACTGCTGGGGCGGTCATCGCGGGGGCCGTCGTCTCTGCCGCTGGGGTCGTCGTCCCGGCCGGGGCCGTCGTCGTGGGGTGGGTCGGTGGTCATGAGGTGGCCGTCGAGGGCGATGAGCTGGCCGGTGAGGTGGTGGGTCAGGGCGCGGCGGAAGGGGGCGCCGGTGGCCAGGAGCTCGCGGACGTGCCCGAGGGGCACCGGGCCGGTGCCCGGTAGGTGGGCGGGTTCGTCGTCGAGGCCGAGGAGGCTGGTGAGGGCGACGACGACCTGGACCCCGCGGCCGGGCCGGGGCGGAGGGTTCGGGTGTCGCGCGGTCGTGGTGCTCAAGTCATCGACCGTGCCCGTGCCCGTGCCCGTGCCCGTGCCCGTGCCCGTGCCCGTGCCCGTGCCCGTGCCCGTGCCCGTGCCCGCGCGGTCGCCGTATGCGGTGTTGCCGTCGGTGGTGGGGCGGGCGGTGAGGGCTAAGTCGACGAGGGCGTCGAAGCGGCGCGCGTCGAGGCCGCGGCGGTCGGGCAGGCCGGTGCCGTGGGGGGTGTCGCGGGCGTGGGTGAGCAGGTCGGGGCCGGCGAGGCCGGCGGTGGTGGTGGTGTGGGGGTCGGTGCGTGCGTGGGGGCCGGTGCGGGTGGTCGCGGCGGTGGTGAGGTGGTCGTGGACGGCGGCGAGGTCGAGGGCGGGGCCGGTGGCGGTCAGCTGGGCGAGGCCGTCCGGGAGGGGGTGCAGGCGCACGCAGCGGTCGCGGGTGCCGGTGCGGGCGCGGTCGCGGGTCGCGGCCGGGACCAGGCGGGCGAGCAGGTAGCGGATGCGGGCGGCGAGCTGGCCGGTGGTCAGGGGGCCGAGGGCGGGGGCGAGCTGGGCGTCCAGGGCGCGGGCGTCCTCAGGTCGCAGGGGGGTGAGGGCGTCGGTGACGAGGCGGGTGCGGGGTGGGTCGATGCGCCCGTCGGCCAGGGCGGTCAGGGTGGTGGGCGCGAGGGTGGTGAGCACCTGGGCCTGCTCGACCAGGCGGGTCGCGGCCGTGCGGGTCAGGCGCAGGGCGAGGGCGACCTCGGCGGCGGCGGCCGCGGCAGGGTCACCCACCCGGTCTTCGCCCACGACGCCCACCCCGCCCGCGACGGCGGGGCCGGTGGGGCCGGCGGGTCCGCCGGGGCGGGCCATCTCGTCCACGAGGTCGGCGATGCGGCGCAGAGTCCGGGCGTGGGCGCGGGAGCGCTCGGCCTCCTCGGCGCGGATCCCTCGAGCAGGGCCCGGGCGCGGCGGCGGGCCAGGGGCAGGTCGCCGGTCGGCACGTCCACCGCGACCACCCCCTCACCCTCACCCTCACTCGAACACGTGTTCGAAGTCTACGGGCGGGTGGACGGCAGGGCGAGCGCTCGACCACCGCTCGTCCGGGTGGTCTCCGTCACCCTCGCGGGCGCGGTCAGGCGCCCGGGCCGACGCGGCCCTCGAGCGGCGTCGTTCCTCTCAGACCAGCGGCACGACGTCGGCGATCGACTCGCAGACGCGCGTCGGCCGGTAGGGGTAGGCCTCGACGTCCTCGCGCCGCGTCGAGCCGGTGAGGACGAGCGTCGTGGTGAGGCCCGCCTCGATGCCGGCGACGACGTCGGTGTCCATGCGGTCGCCGACCATGGCCGTCGTCTCCGAGTGCGCCTCGATGCGGTTCATGGCGCTGCGGAACATCATCGGGTTGGGCTTGCCGACGACGTACGGCTCGCGCTTGGTCGCCCGCGTGATGAGCGCGGCCACCGCGCCGGTCGCCGGGAGCGGGCCCTCCGCCGAGGGGCCGGTCGGGTCGGGGTTCGTGGCGATGAAGCGCGCGCCGCCCTCGATGAGGCGGATCGCCGTCGTGATGGCGGTGAAGGAGTACGTGCGCGTCTCCCCGAGGACCACGTAGTCGGGGGAGCTGGTCGTCATCGTGTAGCCGACCTCGTGGACGGCGGTCGTGAGCCCGGCCTCGCCGATGACGTAGGCCGAGCCGCCCGGCACCTGCTGGGCGAGGAACTGCGCCGTCGCGAGCGCCGACGTCCAGATCGCCTCCTCGGGGACCTGCAGCCCCGAGGCGGCGAGCCGGGCGCGCAGGTCCCGCGGCGTGAACATCGAGTTGTTCGTGAGGACGAGGAAGCGGCGCTCCCGGTCGACGAGCCGCTGCAGGAAGTCGGCCGCGCCGGGCAGCGCGTGGCCCTCGTGGACGAGGACGCCGTCCATGTCCGTCAGCCAGCACTCGATCTCGGGACCCTGCTCGTCGTGGCTCACACCGCCATGCTCGCGCGGGCGGCGCTCGCGCACCAGGGGCTCGTGACGCCGGTCGGCGGCTCGGCCGTCCACCGGGCCGCGACGGGTCACGGTCGGATCACCGTCGGCGGGCGGACTCGCCCGGGCGCACCTACGGTCGTCCGCGCCGCCGACCCCGACGGCGACCGACCGTCCCCTGAACCCCGGAGGTCACCATGGCCGCACTGCTCTGGATCCTCGGCGTCGTCCTCATCGTCGCAGGCGTCGTCGCCCTCGTCCGCCGCCAGATCCTGTGGGGAGTCGTCCTCATCGTCGTCGGGCTGGTGGTCGGCCCCGGCCTCAGCTTCGCCGGCATCGGTTGACCGGTCCCGCAGGTGCGCCCGGCGCCGACGACGAGCGCGTCGTCGGCGTCGGCCCCTGGCCCGGCGGCCGCGCCGCCTGGCCCGACGACGACCGCCTCGACCCCGAGCTCCTCGAGCACGGCGACCGCCGCAACGTCGCGGACCGGTACCGGTACTGGACGGTCGAGGCCGTCCGCGCCGACCTGGACCGCTCGCGCGCCGGGGTCCACGTCGCGGTGGAGAACTGGCGCCACGACCTCAACATCGGCTCCGTCGTGCGGACGGCGAACGCCGTCAACGCCGCAGGCGTCCACGTCGTCGGGCACCGCCGCTGGAACCGTCGCGGCGCGATGGTCACCGACCGCTACCTCCACGTGCACCACCACGAGGACGCCGCCGCCCTCGCCCGGTGGGCCGGCGAGCGGGAGCTGCCGGTGCTCGGCGTCGACAACGTGCCCGGTGCCGTCCCGCTCGAGACCCACGACCTGCCCGAGCGCGTCGTCCTCCTGCTCGGCCAGGAGGGCACGGGCCTGACGGAGGGCGCCCTCGCCGCGTGCGAGGCCGTGCTCGCGATCCACCAGGCCGGCTCCACGCGCTCGGTCAACGCCGGCGCGGCGGCCGCGATCGCCCTGCACGCGTGGGTCCGGCGGCACGTCTTCGGCCAGCGGCCCGCCTGACGCGGGCCGGCGGCGACGTCCGCCGAGCGGCCGCGCGCGGCGGGGGCGCGGCCGTCCGTGGAAGGATCGCCCCGCCGTCGACGTCGCAGCCCAGGCGCCGTCGACCCCATCACCCCGCCGCCCCGGCGGAGCAGGAGGAGGAGCCCGGTATGCCGATCGCCAGCCCCGAGGTCTACGCGGAGATGCTGCAGCGCGCGAAGGAGCGCTCCTTCGCCTACCCGGCCATCAACGTCACGAGCAGCCAGACGCTCAACGCCGCGATCAAGGGGTTCGCGGACGCCGGGAGCGACGGCATCGTCCAGGTGAGCACCGGCGGCGCCGAGTACGCCTCCGGCCAGGGGGTCAAGGACATGGTGACGGGCGCGACGGCGCTCGCCGAGTACGCGCACGTCGTCGCCGCGAAGTACGGCGTCAACATCGCGCTGCACACCGACCACTGCCCGAAGGACAAGCTCGACACCTACGTGCGTCCGCTGCTGGCCATCAGCCAGGAGCGCGTCGACCGCGGCCAGGAGCCCCTCTTCCAGTCGCACATGTGGGACGGCTCGGCCGTCCTCCTCGACGAGAACCTGCGCATCGGCGCCGAGCTCCTCGAGAAGGCCGCTGCGGCGAAGATCGTCCTCGAGGTCGAGATCGGCGTCGTCGGCGGCGAGGAGGACGGCGTCGCCAACGAGATCAACGAGCACCTCTACACGACCGAGGGCGACGCCCTCGCCACCGCCGAGGCCCTCGGGCTCGGCGAGAAGGGCCTCTACATGGCGGCCCTGACCTTCGGCAACGTCCACGGCGTGTACAAGCCGGGCAACGTCAAGCTCCGCCCGGAGATCCTCGCCCAGGCGCAGCGCGCGGTGGCCGAGAAGCACCAGCCGGACGGCGACGGCAAGCCCTTCCTGCTCGTCTTCCACGGCGGCTCCGGCTCGCTGCCCGAGGAGATCACCGCGGCGGTCGACAACGGCGTCGTCAAGATGAACATCGACACCGACACGCAGTACGCGTTCACGCGCCCGGTCGCCGACCACATGCTGAAGAACTACGACGGCGTGCTGAAGGTCGACGGCGAGGTCGGGAACAAGAAGACGTACGACCCCCGCGTGTGGGGCAAGGCCGCCGAGGCCGGCCTGTCCGCCCGCGTCGTCGAGGCATGCGAGGGCCTGCGCAGCGCCGGGACGAGCCTGTCCGCCTGACCCCTCGCCGCACGGCAGAGCCCCCGACCGCTCGCGGTCGGGGGCTCTGCTGCTGTCCGGCCCGGTTGTCGCCGTCCCGCCTCCGGGCGCGCTCGGCGCGGCCGGCCCCCGTCGCCCGTGCGACGGTGGGGTGAGGGCCGCACCTCGCTCGACCTCGCCCTGGCGCGCCGTCGGCGTCCGCCTGGCCGCACTGCTCGCCGCCGTGACGGCGGTGGCGGCCGTCCTCGCGGCGCTGGGGGTGACGTCGTTCGCCTCGGCGTGGGGCGTCGGCGCGATCGTCGCCGGCGGGCTCGGCGGTCTCACGTCCACCGACCAGCTCACGCGCGGCGCGAGCGTGGACATCGGCACCGCGGGCGGGGGGCTCGCCGCGGGCCCGGACCGGCGCGCCGAGCGGGGCGGTGACGGCGCCCTCACCGGCTTCGGCGCCTTCCTCCTCGTCGGCCTGCCCGTCGCCGTCCTCGGCGGCGTCGTGCTCAGCCTCTGACCGGGCTCTCCGGCCCCAGCACCTGATCGGCCCGGGGCCGGCGCGCGGGGGAGCGGGTCAGGCGGCGCGGTCGGGCCCGTCGGGGTCGTCGTCGGGCGCGTGCTCGGGCACCGAGTCGTCCACGCCCGGGTCGTCGTCGACGACGTCGAGCAGGTCGTTGATGGACGTGACCTCGATGAGGAAGCGGACGACGTCGGGCGGCCGGATGAGCACCAGGCGCGTGGACGAGCGCGAGGCCAGGCGCGCGAGGAAGGCCACGCCCGTGGAGTCCATGAAGGTGACGTGGTGGGCGTCGACCTCCACCGGTCGGCCGGCGTCCTCGGCCTCGGCGGCGGCCTCGACGAGGTCGGGGCTCACCAGCGCGTCGATCTCGCCCGACAGGACGATGCGCGTCTTCGCCCGACCCATGATCACGTGGACCGAGCCCGCGTCGGCGTCGTCGCCGCCCGCTGTGGTGACGCCCGCGCTGGGCGGTGCCCCGGTGCTACCTTCGCCCGACATCGAGACCTCCGACCCGCTCTCCCCGGTGGTGCCGCAGGCCACGCCGCGGAACGACGGTCACGCTAGACGATCGGAGCAGCGCGTGGTCAACCCGGTGGCCGGTGGACGACCGACCGGAGGCCCGGACAGCGACGGCGTCCCTCCCGGCACCCCCTCGGCGGCGCCCGGCGACGGCGGCACCGCGCTCGCGGCGCTGGCCGCCCTGGCGACCGACGTGCCCGTGGTCGTCAGCGACCCGCGGCAGGCCGACGACCCCCTCGTCTGGGTCAACGCGGCGTTCACCCGCACCACGGGCTACGCCGCCGAGGAGGCGGTCGGGCGCAACTGCCGCTTCCTGCAGGACGAGGGCACCGACCCCGTCGAGCTCGAGCGCCTGCGCGCCGGCATGGCGGCCCGCGAGCCGGTCACGGTCGTGCTGCGCAACGTCCGCCGGGACGGGACGCCCTTCTGGAACGAGGTGTCGGTCTCGCCGGTGCTCGACGAGCGGGGCGACCTCGTGCACCGCGTCGGCGTGCAGGTGGACGTGACGGCCCGCGTGGAGGCCGAGCGCGCCGCCGCCGCGGCGCGCGCGCGCCTCTCGCTCCTCGCCGACGTCGCCGAGGCGGTCGCCGAGCTCGACGTCCGCCGGTCCCTGGCGCGGCTCACGGGCGTCCTCGAGCGCCTCGTGCCCTGGTCGGCCGTGCTGCTCGTGCAGGACGGGCTGCGCCTCGGCGCCGTCGCGGGCGTCGACGAGCTGCCGTCCGTGCCGCCCTTCTCGCTCCTCGGCGCCCGCGAGGGTCTGGACCCGCTCGTCGACCAGGCCCTCGGCCGCCAGGAGGGGCCGCGGCGCACC
>NZ_JABEMA010000092.1 GCF_013004605.1 Pseudokineococcus marinus | reverse complement strand
CCCTCGACGCGGGGGAGGGCGCGGTCGAGCGCGCCGCGGCGCTGCCGGCCGACGTCGTCCTCAACGGCATCACGGGCAGCGTCGGCCTGGCGCCCTCCCTCGCCGCGCTCGCGGCCGCCGCCCCCGGCGGCCCGGCCGAGGGCGCCGTCCTCGCGCTCGCCAACAAGGAGTCCCTCGTCGTCGGGGGGCCGCTCGTCCTCGCGGCCGCCGCCCGGGCGGGGGGGATGGCGCGCGCCGTCGTGCCCGTCGACTCCGAGCACTCGGCGATCGCCCAGTGCCTGCGCGGAGGGCGCGCCGACGAGGTGCGCCGCCTCGTCCTCACCGCCAGCGGCGGCCCCTTCCTCGGCTGGAGCCGCGAGCGCCTCGAGGGGGTGACGCCCGAGCAGGCGCTGGCCCACCCCAACTTCGCCATGGGCCGCGTCATCACGACGAACTCCGCCACGCTCGTCAACAAGGGCCTCGAGGTCGTCGAGGCGCACCTGCTCTTCGGCGTCCCCATGGAGCGGGTCGACGTCGTCGTCCACCCCCAGCAGCTCGTGCACTCGATGGTGGAGTTCGTCGACGGCGCCACGCTGGCCCAGGCCTCCCCGCCGAGCATGCTCATCCCGATCGCGCTCGGCCTCGGGTGGCCCGACCGCGTCGTCGACGCCGGCCCCGGCTGCGACTGGACCCGGGCGCAGTCCTGGGACTTCGAGCCCCTCGACGACGACGCCTTCCCCGCCGTCCGCCTCGCCCGCGCCGTCGGGTCCGCGGGCGGCACCGCGCCGGCGGTCTACAACGCCGCGAACGAGGAGTGCGTCGAGGCCTTCCTCGCCGGCCGCACCCGCTTCACGAGCATCGTCGACACCGTCGCCCGGGTCGTCGAGGAGTCCGCCGCGGCGCCCGACGTGGCGGGCGGCACGACCGCCGACGAGCTCACCCTCGACGACGTCCTCGCCGCCGAGCGCTGGGCGCGCGCCCGCGCCCGTGAGGTGCTCGCGCCGGACGCCGCGGGGGCGCGCCGGTGAGCGCCCTGCCGGTCCTCGCCTCCGCCGCCGAGGGCACCGGGCTGACCATCACCTGGGGCCCGGCCGCCGTCGCCCTCGTGGTCCTCGGCGTCCTCGTCTTCGCCCTCGGGCTCGCCGCGTCCATCGCCCTGCACGAGGTCGGCCACCTGCTGCCCGCCAAGCGCTTCGGCGTCAAGGTGACCCAGTACATGGTCGGCTTCGGCCCGACCGTCTGGTCGCGCCGGCGCGGCGAGACGGAGTACGGCGTCAAGGCGCTGCCGCTCGGCGGCTACATCCGCATGGTCGGGATGTTCCCCCCGCGCCGCGGCGAGGACCCCTCGGTCGTCCGCGAGTCCTCCACGGGCATCTTCCAGACCCTCGCCGACGACGCCCGCCGCCTCTCCGCCGAGGAGGTCGGCCCCGAGGACGCGCACCGCGCGTTCTGGCGCCTGCCCGTGGCGAAGCGCGTCGTCATCATGCTCGGGGGCCCGGCGATGAACCTCCTGATCGCCGTCGTCCTCCTCGGCGTGCTGACGACGACGATCGGCACCGCCCTCGCCCCCACGACGCGCGTGCAGACCGTCAGCGAGTGCGTCCTGCCCGCGACGTCGACCGCGACCGCCTGCCCCGCCGACGCCCCGCCGACCCCCGCCGCCGCGGCGGGCGTGCTCCCCGGCGACGAGGTCGTCGCCTTCGACGGCCGCCCCGTCGACGGCTGGGACGCGCTGCGCGCCGACATCCGCGACGCCGCCGGCCGCGCCGTCCCCCTCGTCGTCGAGCGCGACGGCCGCCAGGTGGACCTCACCATCACGCCGATCGCCACGCAGGTGCCGCAGCTGGACGCCGACGGCGCCCCCGTCGTCGGCGACGGCGGCGCGGTGCTCACCGAGGAGGCCGGCTTCGTCGGCATCACGCCCGTCTCCGAGCGCGTCGCCCAGCCCGTGACGGCGGTGCCCGGCGTCGTCGCCGACCAGGTCGTCGCCGTCGGCCGCGTCGTCCTGACCCTGCCGCTGCGCATGGTCGAGGTGGCGCAGGCGGCTTTCGGCAGCGCCCCGCGCGACCCCGAGGGCCCCATCGGCATCGTCGGCGTCGGCCGCCTGTCGGGCGAGTTCGCCGCCATCGACCAGTTCGACGTCACCGACCGCGTCGCCGGGCTCCTCGGCGTCCTCGGCGGCCTCAACGTGGCGCTCTTCGTCTTCAACCTCGTCCCGCTGCTGCCCCTCGACGGCGGCCACGTCGCCGGCGCCCTCTGGGAGGGCCTGCGCCGCCAGGTGGCGCGCCTGCGCCGCCGCGCCGACCCCGGCCCCGTCGACGTCGCCCGCGCGATGCCGGTCGTCTACGTCGTCTCCGGCGCCCTCGTCGTCATGTCGCTGCTCCTGCTCTACGCCGACATCGTCCGACCCATCTCCCTGCTGGGCTGAGCCCGCGGCCTGGAGGTGCGGGTGCCCGGTCGGGTGGGCCCGGGCCGGGTGCCGCTCCGGGCACTGGCTACGCGCGTGGTCGGGGCTCACGCCCCGACCACGCTGCTCGCCTGACGTGCCCCGAGCGCCCCCCGGCCCGGGCCCGTGTCCGACTCACCGACGCCCTGGTCGCTCGAGGACGAGCGCGGAGCGCGACGGCGACGCGTCACCTGAGCGTCGGGCGGTGGGGGCTGGGCGGGCACGTCAGGCAGCGCCCGGACCACCGCGGCGGGTGACCACCGGGCGCGTCGCCAGTGCCCGCCGAGACCCCGCCGGTCGGCGCGGACCCGACCGCGCGACGCTCGCCCCTCCTCCCGCGCGGCTGCTGTCGTGCTGGCCGTGCGCGGCCGTCCAGGCGCCTCGCGGCGCGTCGTCGCGCGGGGGGATACTCGGCGGCATGAGCCCCTCGGTGCCCGTGTCCCTCGGCATGCCCGCCCCGCCGCCGCCGGTGCTGGCCCCGCGGCGCAAGAGCCGCAAGATCAAGGTCGGGACGGTCGACGTCGGCGGGGACGCGCCCGTGAGCGTCCAGTCGATGACGACGACGCCGACGACCGACATCAACGCGACGCTGCAGCAGATCGCGGAGCTGACCGCGACGGGCTGCGACATCGTCCGGGTCGCGTGCCCGAGCCAGGACGACGCGGACGCGCTGCCGGCGATCGCCCAGAAGTCGCAGATCCCGGTGATCGCGGACATCCACTTCCAGCCGAAGTACGTCTACGCCGCGATCGACGCGGGCTGCGCGGCGGTCCGGGTGAACCCCGGCAACATCCGCAAGTTCGACGACCAGGTGGGCTCCATCGCGAAGGCGGCCAAGGACGCCGGCGTGAGCATCCGCATCGGCGTCAACGCCGGGTCCCTCGACCGGCGGATCATGGAGAAGCACGGCAAGGCGACGCCCGAGGCGCTCGTGGAGTCGGCCGTGTGGGAGGCGTCGCTCTTCGAGGAGCACGACTTCCACGACTTCAAGATCTCCGTCAAGCACAACGACCCCGTCGTCATGGTGCGCGCCTACCAGCTGCTCGCCGAGCGGGGCGACTGGCCGCTGCACCTCGGCGTCACCGAGGCCGGGCCGGCGTTCCAGGGCACGATCAAGTCGGCGACGGCCTTCGGGGCGCTCCTGTCCCAGGGCATCGGCGACACGATCCGGGTGTCGCTGTCCGCGCCGCCGGCCGAGGAGGTGAAGGTCGGCAACCAGATCCTCGAGTCGCTGAACCTGCGGCCCCGCAAGCTCGAGATCGTGTCCTGCCCGTCGTGCGGGCGCGCCCAGGTGGACGTCTACACGCTGGCCGACCAGGTGACCGCCGGGCTCGAGGGCATGACCGTGCCGCTGCGCGTCGCCGTCATGGGCTGCGTCGTGAACGGGCCGGGCGAGGCCCGCGAGGCCGACCTCGGTGTGGCGTCCGGCAACGGCAAGGGCCAGATCTTCGTCAAGGGCGAGGTCATCAAGACCGTGCCGGAGGACCAGATCGTCGAGACCCTCATCGCCGAGGCCGAGCGCCTGGCCGAGCAGATGGGCGAGCCCGCGGGCGAGGCCGCCGGGCCCGCCGCCGCCGGGGCGCCGACCGTCAGCGTGGGCTGAGCGTGCCGCTGCGCTCGTCCACGCGGACCCTCCTGCGGGGCCTCGCCGTCACCGACCACGTCGTCGACGTGCCGCTGCGGTGGGACCTGGGGGAGCGGGGCGGCCCCGGCCGGCCGGTCCCGGCGTCGGGGCCCGTGCCCGCCGCCGACCCGGGTCCGACGCTGCAGGTGCTGGCCCGCGAGGTCGTCGACGTCCGCCGCGAGGGCGAGGACCTGCCGCTGCTGCTCTTCCTGCAGGGTGGCCCCGGGGGCAAGAGCCCGCGGCCCGTGCCCGGCCAGGGGTGGCTGGCGCGCGCGACGCGGACGCACCGCGTCGTCCTGCTCGACCAGCGGGGGACCGGCCGCAGCACGCGCGTCGACGCCTCGCGGGCGGCCGAGCTCGGCGCGGGCACGCCCGAGGGCGACGCCGCGCTCGCCGAGCACCTGCGCCACCACCGGGCCGACGCCGTCGTCGCCGACGCCGAGCACGTGCGCCACGCCGTCTACGGCGGCCGGCGCTGGGAGAGCCTGGGCCAGAGCTACGGCGGCTTCGTCACGCTGACCTACCTCTCGCGGGCGTCGCACGGCCTCGCCGCCTGCTACGTCACGGGGGGCCTGGCGGGGCTGACGGCGACCGCGGACGACGTCTACGCGGCCACCTACCCCCGGGTGCTCGACCGGAACGCGCGCCACCTGGCCCGCTTCCCCGGGGACGCGGGCCTGCTCGACGCGCTCGCCGACCGGCTGGACGCCGAGGACGTGCGCCTGCCGTCGGGAGACCGGCTGACCACGCGCCGCCTGCAGTCGCTCGGCATCGCGCTCGGGCGCGGGGACGGGTCGGACGACCTCCACTGGCTGCTCGACGAGGCGTTCCGCGACGGGCCCTCCCACGACGGGCACGGGTCGGCGCCCGACGGGCCGCTGGCGCCGTCGTTCCTCGCGGCCGTCGAGGAGCGCACGAGCCACGCCGACGGACCCCTGTACGTCGTGCTGCACGAGTCGATCTACGCGCAGGGGCCGCTGCTGGGCCAGGGGCCGACGGCGTGGGCGGCGCAGCGGCTGCTGCCGCCCGAGCTGGAGCCGTCCGCGCGCCACCTCGGGCTGCTGGGGGAGATGACCTACCCGTGGCAGCTGGAGGAGACGGCGGCGCTGCGGCCCTTCCGCGGCGCGACCGAGCTGCTCCACGCGGCCGACGACTGGGGCCCGCTCTACGAGCCCGAGGTGCTGGCCGCGAACGACGTGCCGGTGGCGGCGCTGGCCTACCACGACGACCTCTACGTCGACGTGGACATCTCCCTGGCCACCGCCCGGGCGCTCGGGCGGTGCGACGTCTGGGTCACCAACGAGTGGCAGCACGACGGCCTGCGCGCCAGCGGCGGCGCCGTGCTCGACCGGCTGCTGGCGTCCGTGGCCGAGCGCGGGGGCCCGCTGGCCTGAGGTCCGCGCCGACCGCGACCGGCGCTGCGCGTCCGGCGCTCCGCCCCGTGCGCGTCCCGACGTGCTGCGCGTCCCGCCCGGGTGTCCTGCGCGGGCCCCGGCGAGGTGGTGGGATGAGGCCGTGCTGCGGACCGGGGCGAGGGTGCTCGACGACGCCGACCGGGACGAGCTGCTCGAGCTGTGCGACCGCGACCCGGTGGCCAACGTCTTCGTCGCGGGGCGCGTCGAGGCGGCGGGGCTCTCCCCGCGGCGCCTCGGCGGGGAGGTCTGGGGCCTCGGCCCGCCCGGACGGCTCGAGGCGGCCTGCTGGTCGGGCGCCAACCTCGTCCCGGTCGAGGCCGACGAGCGCGCCGTCGACGCCTTCGCCGCTCGCGCCCGCCAGCAGGGGCGACGGTGCTCGTCGATCGTCGGTCCCGCGGACGCGGCGCTCGGGCTGTGGGAGCGGCTGGCGCCGTCCTGGGGGCGCGCGCGGGAGGTCCGGCGCTGCCAGCCGCTGCTCGTGCTCGACGGGCCGCCCGCCGTCGCGCCCGACCCGCTGGTGCGGCGCTCGGGCTCTGACGACCTCGACGTCCTCGTCCCGGCCTGCGTGGCGATGTTCACCGAGGAGGTCGGCTACTCGCCGGTCGCGTGGGACGGCGGCCGGGCCTACCGGGCGCGGGTCGCCGAGCTCGTGGCCGCCGGGCGCTCCTTCCTGCGGCTGGACGCCGGCGAGGGCGCGGAGCTGCGGCCGGTGGGGCCGGGGGCGCCGCTGCCGGGGCCTGGGCGCGTGCGCACGGCCTTCAAGGCCGAGCTCGGCGCGGTCTCGTCGCGCGCCGTGCAGGTGCAGGGCGTGTACGTCGACCCGGCCCTGCGCGGGCAGGGCCTGGCGGCGCCGGGCACCGCCGCCGTCGTCGCCCTCGCCCGTGAGGCCTCGCCGGTGGCGGTGAGCCTGTACGTCAACGACTTCAACACCGCGGCCGTCGCGGCCTACCGCCGCGCCGGCTTCTCCCGCGCCGGGACCCTGGCGACCGTCCTCTTCTGACGGCCTCGGTGCGGCAGCGGCGTCCGGTCGCCGTCGTCGACGGCGTCCGGGGGTCCACCGCTCACTCGGGTGACGCCGCTCGCACCACACGTCCAGGAGATGGTCCGCGAGTGCCCCAAACCACCCGGTGCGCTGCTCCGAACGAGACGCAGTTGTGACCATCAGACGTCCGTCGGGCACGGTCAGTGAGCGACGGGCGAGCGCAGAGGTCCGGGGGGCGCCGTCGATGACCCGAACGGGGTGGAACTCGCTCATCCGCCGGTACGCCCGGCGCGCCCATGTCACCATCAGTCATCTCGTGGCGTCGACGGAGCCGCCCACACCCAGCACGTCTCCCACGGAGGGTCCTGCCGCCATGGCCGAGGCCACGAGCACCACGAGCACGAGGACGCCGAGCCGACCGGCGCACCACGGGTCGTCCTCCGCCCCGCACGAGGGCGTCCCGGCCCCCCTCACGCGCGCGGCCGCCCGCCTGGCGACCGTCGCCGAGCGCGCCGCGGGACGCCCGCCCGCGGGCGGGAGCCGCTTCCCGGACGCCGAAGGCGTGCTGGCGGCCGCAGCGGCCACCGGCTCGCGCCGCCGTCAGGGCCTCGACCGCCGCGTCGTCGTCGCCGTCGTCGCCGACCTCCTCGTGGTCGTGGCCGCCGGCGCCGTCGTCGAGCTCCACAGCCTCATGGTCGTGCTCACCGCGGCGCTGCTGCTCTTCGCCCGGACGACCCTGGGCCTCTACCGCCGTCGACTCGGCCTCAGCGTGCTCGACGAGATGCCGCGGGTCGTCCAGAGCACGGTCCTCACGCTCGGGGTGGCGAGCCTGTCGGTGGTCCTGTGGGGCAGCAGCCAGCTGCTCGCGCCGACGACCCTCTTCCTCGCGCTCTTCCTCGTCCTCAGCTCGCTCGTCCGCGTCGTGCTCTACGCCGGCCTGCGCCGCCGGCTGCGGCGCGACCCGTCGGCGCGGCGACGCACGCTCGTCCTCGGCGCGGGCGCGGTGGGGCGCGACCTGGTGGCCGCGATGCGTCGCCACCCCGAGCAGGGCCTCGAGCCCGTCGGCTTCATCGACGGCCACAGCGGGGCCCGCGGTGACCAGCGCGAGGTGCCCGTCCTCCTCGAGGACGAGTCGCGCCTGCACGAGGTGCTCGACCAGCACCGGGTCGAGACGGTGGTGGTCGCCTACAGCGCCCAGCCCGAGGCCGAGGTCGTCGACAGCGTGATCGTCGCCGCCTCGCACGGGTGCGAGGTGCTCGTCGTGCCTCGTCTGTTCGAGCTGACGCACGACGGGCCCGACGTCGAGAGCCTGCGCGGGACGCCGCTGGTCCGGCTGCGGACCGACGTCATGTCCTCGCCGGCGTGGGTGGTCAAGACCCTCGTCGACCGGACGGCGGCGGCGGTCGCGGTCGTCCTGCTCGCCCCGGTCCTCGCGCTCGTGGCCCTCGCGGTCGTCGTCGACTCGGGCTTGCCCGTCCTCTTCCGCCAGGAGCGCGTGGGCCTGTGGTCGCGCCCCATCACGGTCCTGAAGTTCCGCTCCATGCGGCCGGCGACCGAGGAGGAGAGCGCCACGAACTGGAACATCGCCCAGGACTCGCGGCTCAGCCCCATCGGCCGCTTCCTGCGCAAGACGTCCCTGGACGAGCTGCCCCAGCTCTTCAACATCCTGCGCGGGGACATGAGCCTCGTCGGCCCGCGGCCCGAGCGGCCGGTCTTCGTGGAGCAGTTCACGCGCGACCACGACCGCTACTGGGCTCGTCACCGCGTGCCCGTGGGCCTCACCGGCTGGTCGCAGGTCAACGGGTTGCGGGGGGACACCTCCATCCAGGACCGGGCGCGCTACGACAACTACTACATCGCCAACTGGTCGCTCTGGCTGGACGCGAAGATCATCCTGCTCACCCTCCGCGAGGTGCTCCGCGGCGGTGGCGGGTGAGCACGGCCGCAGCGGCACCGCCGACCGCCCCGGGCGGGGGACGCCCGGCCGGGCGCCGGGGGGTCGTCGTCGCGGGCGCCGCGCTCGTCGCGGTCCTCGTGGTGGCGGGGGCGCTGGCCTGGGTGCTGACCCGGCCGGAGGTCCTGCGGCCGGAGGACTTCGGTGCGGTCGGGGACGGCCGCGCCGACGACACGGCGGCGCTGCAGGAGGCGATGGACGCGCTGCGACCCGGCCAGCAGCTGCGGCTGGCGGACGGCGCCACCTACGCCACCTCCGACGTGCTCGTCCTGGCGGTCGACGACGTCGAGGTGCGCGGGCGCGCCGAGCTGGTGGCGACGGACGAGGAGCGCTCGTCCTTCCGCGTGGAGTCCGACGACGTCGTGCTGCGGGACCTCGTCCTGTCCACGCCCGGCACGACGCGGCGCTGGTCGAGCGAGGACCAGCAGCGGCTCCTGCTGCGGGGCACCAGCGGGGTCGAGGTCCACGACGTGACGGTGCGGGGGTCCGCCGCGGCGGGCGTCTTCGTCGCCGGCGGCTCCACCGGCTTCCTCCTCGACGGCGTGCGCGTGGAGGACACGCGCGCGGACGGCGTCCACATCACCCAGGGCTCCTCCGACGGGCGCGTCGTGGACGCCTCGACGCAGGACACCGGGGACGACGGCGTCGCCGTCGTCTCCTACGCCCAGGACGGGGCGCCCAGCCGTGACGTGCGGATCGAGTCCCCGGTCGTGCGGGGCTCGGCGGCCCGCGGGGTCTCCGTCGTCGGGGGCGAGGACGTGGTCATCACCGACGTCGACGTCGCGGGCACCGGCGCGGCCGGCGTCTACGTCGCGACCGAGGGAGACCCGTACTTCACGACGTCCACCAGCGACGTCGTCGTCGACGGGGGCCAGGTGGTCGACGCGAACACCGACGCGGACATCGACCACGGGGC
Source organism: Pseudokineococcus marinus (assembly GCF_013004605.1). Lineage (GTDB taxonomy): Bacteria > Actinomycetota > Actinomycetes > Actinomycetales > Quadrisphaeraceae > Pseudokineococcus > Pseudokineococcus marinus. The sequence goes on along the minus strand of NZ_JABEMA010000092.1, from coordinate 1,988 downwards.
GGTCCTGCTCTTCGACGGCAGCGACGAGGCGGACCTGACTGCGGTGGAGGTGCGCGACCTCGCCGTCCGCGGCACCCGGTCCACCGCGAGCCGGCAGGTCGGCGTCATCGGCGACCAGCCGGTGACCGGCGTCGAGCTCGTGGACCTCCGGCTCGAGGGCGGGCCCGCCGACCTGCTGTCGGCCCCGGCCGCGGAGGGCCTCGTCGTCCGCGGCTGGACCCTCGACGGCGACGACGTCGACCCCACCTCCGGCTGAGCCGGGCGGACGCCCCGCCCGCGCTGGGCCGACCGGGCGTCACCGCCCCGTCCGCCCTCCCGCGGGGCGGTCAGCGCGCCGGCTCCCCGTCTACCCTGCCAGCGGCGAGCTGCGAGCCGCGGGCCCGCCGGCGCACCTCCTCCCCGCACCACGACCAGCCCGTACCCCCAGGCCCGCCGTCCCGACGGACGACGGGCACCTCCACCGGAAGGACCCACCCGTGCGCCGACCGTCCGCCCCCCGACCCGGGGCCCCGCTCGTGGCGCTCGCGCTCGTCCTCGTCGGCGCCCTCCTGGGCGCGGTGGTGGGCGGCGTGCTGGGCGCCACGCGACCGACGAGCAGCACGGCGACGGTCCTGCTGGCGCTGCAGCCCGACAGCTCGGTCAGCGCCAACGCGGACGCCACGCTCGACCCGGCCGTCGACGTCTCGGACGCCTTCCTCCAGACGGAGCTGGTGTACCTCGGCAGCGACCGCTTCACCTCGGCGGTCGAGGCGGCCTCCGGCGGCGAGGACGTCGACCTCGAGGCGACGCGCGTCAACCAGTCGAACGTCGTCCAGCTGTCGGCGACGGCCGGCTCGCCGGACACCGCCCTGGCGGCCGCGGAGGCGGCGTCCTCCAGCTACGTCGACCGGCGCACGCAGCAGGCCGCCGACCGGCTCGACGCGCAGGCGCAGGCGGTGCAGTCCGAGCTCGACGTCGTGCTCCAGCAGATCGCCAGCGCCTCCGACGGCGCCGTCCTGCCGCCGAACGGCGGCCAGGTGACGGCGCTGCAGGGGCGCTACGAGAACCTCCTCACGCTCGCGAGCAGCGTCGCCCTGGCCCGGCAGTCGGCGGACCAGGGGGCGACGGTGATCCAGCCCCCTGTCCTCGTCGAGCCCGACGGCGTCCCCGCGGGAGTCCTCGGCGCCGTCCTCGGCGGGCTGCTCGGCGCGCTGGCCGGCGCCGGCGCGGCCGTCCTCTGGCGCCGGCGCTCCACGACCGTGCAGGACGCCTCGGACCTCGCCGGGGTCGGTGGCGTCCTCGCCCCTCGGCTGCCGCGCTCCTCCGGCGGCGACCTCGCCGTCGGCTCGGCGTCCCCGCTCGCCGGTGCGGCCGCCCGCCAGTCCGCCCAGCTGGTGGCAGGGCGGGGCGAGGCCGCCTTCGTGCTCGCCGTCGTCGGCGCGGGGGACGGTGCGGGGACGAGCACCGTCGCCGCCCACCACGCGGCCGCCCTGGCCCGCCGCGCGCCCGTCCTCCTCGTGTGCGCCGCTGACGCCGTCGCCGCCGACGGCGCCACCTCGGCGGGGTCCCACCTCCTCGGCGTGGACCGGGGCGCCGCCGGCCTGCTCGACCTGCCCGCAGGCGGCCGGGCACCCGTGGCGCCGGAGGAGGTCCTGGCCGTGGCCCAGCGCACCGGCGTCGAGGACCTCCTCGTCGTCACCGCGGGCTCCGGCAGCGGATCGGCCAGCGACCTCGAGCACCTCGTCGACCGCGGCCTCGTGGCCGCGCTGCGCGCGACGGGGCACGACGTCGTCCTCGACGTCCCGCCCCTGGAGCGCTCCGGCGCCGCTTCCCGCCTGGCGAGCCAGGTGGACGCCGTCGCCCTCGTCGTCGGCCTCGGGCTGACCGCCCGCGAGGACGTGGCCGTCGGCGTGCGCGCGCTCGAGCGCGACGGCCGGGCCCCGGCGGTCGTCCTCACCGACCCCGGTCCCCGGCGGCGGTCCGCCCGCCACGGCGGCACGGCGGGCGCC
>NZ_JABEMA010000091.1 GCF_013004605.1 Pseudokineococcus marinus | reverse complement strand
GTCGCCCGACGGCGACGCCGGCAGCGACGGGCCGCTGGGGACCGCGGTGCTCACCGCTCCCCTGCCCCGGAGCCGTCCTGCGCCCCGTCCCCCCGGGCGACCTCCTGGACCCGCAGCAGGAGGAGCTGCTCGGGGTCGAGGGCGGGTGCCCGGACGCCCGCGGCACCGAGGACCGAGCCCGGCAGGACGACGCCCTCGGCGAGCCAGGGGGTGAGCCGCCGCCGCCGGACACGGGGCAGGTCGCCCGGGGCCTGCGCGCTGACGCGGTAGAGCACGTCGGGCCGCAGGCCCGGCAGACGGACGTTCCCGGGCACCGAGGTCAGCGCCGTGCTGAGCTGGACGAGGGCGAAGAGGGCGTCGGAGCCGTCCTGCGAGACGACGCCGTGGAGCGCGACCGCGGGGTCCCACGCGTCGGCGCGCACCGTGCGGCCGGTGTGGAGCAGCCCCCGCACGTCCTTGTAGAGCGACACCCAGGCGGCGAGCTCCTCGCGCTCCTCCGGCGTGGCGGAGGAGACGTCCCACTCGATCCCGAAGGAGCAGAACAGCGCGGTGCCGGCGCGGAAGGACAGGTCGTGGGTGCGGCCGGTGGTGTGGGAGCGCGGGCTGCCGACGTGGCTGCCGACGAGCTCGGGCGGCAGCAGCTGCGTCGTCCACCGCTGGATCTGCTGGCGCTCCAGCGGGTCGATGCAGTCGCTCCCCCAGACCCGGTCGGTGCGCTCCAGGACGCCCAGGTCGACGCGCAGCCCGCCCGAGCTGCACGACTCGACCTCGACCCCCGGGTGTCGGCGGCGCAGCTCGTCGAGCAGCGCGTAGACCGCGAGGGTCTGCGCGTGCACCCCCGGGGCGCGGACGGGGCCGGACCCGGCGTCGAGGAGGTCGCGGTTGTGGTCCCACTTGACGTAGGAGATGTCGTACTCGGTCAGGAGGCTGTCGAGGCGCTCGAGCACGTGGGCGCGGGCGTCGGGGTGGCCGAGGTCGAGCACCTGCTGGCGCCGCGACAGCAGCGGCTCGCGCCCCTCGGGGCGCAGGAGCCAGTCCGGGTGCGCGCGGGCGAGGTCGGAGTCGGGGTTGACCATCTCCGGCTCGAACCACAGGCCGAAGTCCATGCCCTGCGCGCGGACGGCGTCCACGAGGGGCGTCAGGCCCTGCGGCCACACGTCCTCGTCGACGTACCAGTCGCCGAGCCCCGCGGAGTCGTCGCGGCGGTGGCGGAACCAGCCGTCGTCGAGGACGAACCGCTCGGCACCGACCTCCGCCCCGAGGCGCGCGAGCTCGACGAGGCGGTCGAGGTCGTGGTCGAAGTAGACGGCCTCCCACACGTTCATGACGACGGGGCGCGGGCTGCTCGGGTGCTGCTCGCGCGAGCGCAGGTGCTCGTGGAAGCGCGCCGCGACGCCGTCGAGGCCGTCGAGGGCGTGCGCCGCGTACAGCCACGGGCTCTCGAGCTCCTCCCCGCGGCCGAGGCGGACCTCGCCCGGGAGGAGCAGCTCACCGCCCGAGAGGAGCCGCTGGCCCTCCGCGACCCGCTCGGCGCAGGTCACGTGGTTGCCGCTCCACGCGGTGTGCACCGCCCACACCTCGCCGGCGCGGAACCCGAAGCCCTCCGCCCCGACGGCGAGGACGAGCGGCGCGTCCGGGCCCGTGCGGCCGCGGCGGTTCTCGCGGCTGTGGGCCCCCACCCCGAAGGGCGCCCGCTGGGGGGCCCGCTCGCGGCCCCAGCGTCCCGCGAGGTCGAGGACCTCCGTCGCGGTCTCCGGGACGGGCAGCGCCGGGGCGAGCGCGTCGACGACGTAGGGGGCGTCACGCAGGTTGCGCACGGCCGCGCGGGTGCGCAGCAGCCCGGACGGCAGCAGCTCGAGCTCGAGGCGCACGGCGACCCCGGCGTCGGCGTCCTCCCCCTCGGCGACGAGCCGCCCGCCCTCGCCGCCCGGCCCCTCCTCGACGTGCCACGCGGTGAGCCGCGCCGAGGGCGTCCAGCCGGCCCCGTCCCGGTGCCCCGCCAGGCCCGGGCGGCCCCGCCAGCCCGTCGCCATCTCCGGCAGGAGCCCCACCGGGAGGTGGACGTCGACGTCGTTGTTCACCACCTGGGGGACCGAGGCGGCGCGCAGGACGCGCAGGTCCTCCTCCGTGGCGGCGCCGAGGTCGGGACCCCAGTGCAGCACCGACGGCAGGCGCCCGTCCTGGGAGGACAGCACCACGCTCGTCCCGGCCGCCCGCAGGTGCACGAGGTGGTCGCCGCTCGGCGACGGGCCGGGCGCCGAGGAGGCGGAGGGTGTGGCGACGGGGGCGGCGCTGCTCATGCGGTCTCCTGCGGCGGTGGGGGGCTGCTGCTGGTGGGCCGGCGGGCTGGTGGAGCGCGCCGCTCGGACGGCGCTGCCGGGACGTGCGCCCGGTGGGCCGACGTCGGCGCGCTCGCGGCGTCGCAGGCCCGGACGTCGGGCGGTGCTCCGCGTCGAGCACCGGTGCAGTTCTACGGAAGAACACGCGCGCCCGTCAAGACCCCCGCGCCGGACGAGGAGCGCGTTCCTGCGCGCCGACCGGTTCCGCAACGGAACATCGAGCGGCTGGCATCATGCCCGGCAGCCCCTCCGCGCGCCGCGTCGGAGCGGCCGTGACCCGTCGGAGGCGCTGCGTGACCCCTGCCCGCTGGGCACCGCTCGAGGGCTCGGCCCTGGCCGTCGCCCTCGAGGTCCTGCGCCACGGCCCCCTGTCCCGCAGCGACCTCGCGCGCCGCCTCGACCTCTCCCGCGGGAGCCTCACGCGCCTGTCCCGGCCGCTCGTCGACGCGGGCCTGCTCGTCGAGCTCGAGGGACCCGGGACGTCGGGATCGCGCCCGCTGGACGTGGCGACCGGCCGGCACCGCTTCGTGGGGGTCAAGGTCACCGCCGACGCGGTGCACGCCGTCGCGACGGACCTGCGGGCGCGCACGCTCGCGGTGCGCGAGCAGCCGCTCGTCGGCACGTCACCGGCGGACGTCGTCGAGGCCGTCGCCGGGCTCGTCACCGACCTGGACGGGGACACGACGGCCGGCGGGGGCGCGCCCGTGACGGCCGTGGGCGTCGGCGTCGGCGGCCTCGTCGAGGGCCGCAGCCGCGTGCGCAGCGCTCGCTACCTGCGGTGGGAGGACGTCGACCTCGGCGAGCTCCTCTCCGACCGCCTCGGCCTGCCGGTCGTCGTCGACAACGACGTGCTGTCCCTCGCGCGCGCCGAGCAGTGGTTCGGCGCCGCCGGGGCGTGCGACCACTTCGCCGTCCTGACGATCGGCGAGGGCGTCGGCTACGCGCTCGTCGTCCACGACCGGGTGGTGGCGGGGCCCGACGCGGGCGTCGGCCTCCTCGGCCACGTCCCCCTGGCGCCCACCGGGCCCACCTGCCCCCTCGGCCACGTCGGGTGCGCGGACGCGATGCTCACCGTGGGCGGCGTGGAGGCGCGCGCCTCGGTCGCCCTCCGGCGGCCCGTGGCCTACGCCGACGTGCTCGCGCTCGCGGCCGCCGGTGACCCGGCGGCCGCCCGCGTGGTCGAGGACGCGGCCCGCGCCCTCGGGCGGCTCGTGGCCCTCGTCGCCAACACGACCATGCCGCAGAAGGTGGTGGTCTCCGGCGACGGCGTCGCCCTCGCCGAGACGGGGCGCGCGGCCCTCCTCGCGGCGGTGGCCGCCGACCGCGACCCCCGGGCCCGCGACGTCGACGTCGACGTCCAGGCCGTCGGCTTCGCCGAGTGGGCCCGCGGCGCCGCGGTCACCGCCATCCAGACCTCCGTGCTCGGCTCCCGCGTGCTCTGACGGCCCGCCCGGGGCCCTCGACCAGGGCCAGGACCGCGCACCGCGGGGCGTCAGCCGCGGGAGTCGTCCCGGCCCGACGCCAGCTGGTCGCGCCAGCTGGGCGGCTCCTCCTCGGCCGGGGCGTCGACGACGTCGACCTCGCCGGAGCGGGCCTCGCCGGAGCGGCGCCGCTCCTCCATCTCCTCCTCGCTCGGCCCGGAGAAGCGCTGCGCGCGCGCCACGGCCTCGAGGCTGCCGGTGAAGAGCCCCGTCTCGTAGCGCCGCGCGGGGGTGTCCTGCTCGGGGTCGGCGCTCTGCACCGGTGCGGCGTCGCGGGCGCCGCCGGGCTGGGCCGGCAGCTCGCGCCGGGGCCGGCTGCTCGCCGCGGGGTCCGCCGCCGTCGTGATGCGGGTGCGCGGCAGGGCGTCCGGCGCCGTGCGCTGCAGCCACACGACGAGCGCCTCGCGCAGCCCCGTCCGCAGGTCCCACAGTGTCGCGCCGTCCTTCGCGCTGACGACCGCGCGCAGGGTCACGACGCCGCCGACGGCCTCGACGACCACGAGGTTGGCCACGCGGCCGTCCCAGTTGGGCGTCGACTCGAGGTAGCAGTGCATCTGCTCGCGCAGCCCGTCGATCGGCACCTCCCAGTCGACGTCGAGCATGACGGCGCCCATGACCTCGGAGTCCTTGCGGGTCCAGTTCTCGATGGGCGTCGTCGTGAAGTACGTCGAGGGCAGCACGAGCCGGCGGTCGTCCCAGATGTGGAGGACGACGTAGGTCAGCGTGATCTCCTCGATGCGCCCGAACTCGCCCTCGATGACGACGACGTCGTCCACGCGGATCGCGTCCGTGAAGGTGATCTGCAGACCGGCGAAGAGGTTGGCCAGCGACGTCTGCGCGGCGAGGCCGGCCACGACGCCGACGACGCCGGCCGAGGCGAAGATCGTCGCGCCCCACTCGCGCGCGGCGGGGATGGTGAGGAGCATCGCGCCGACCGCGAGCACCACCACCACGGCGACGGTCAGGCGCCGCAGCAGGGAGACCTGGGTGCGGACGCGGCGCGCGCGGCGGTTGTCGGGCCCGTCGAGGCGGTACTTGTCGAGCGCGACGTCCTCGAGGACGAAGGCGACGACAGCGGCCAGCCAGGCGAGCATGGCGATGATCGCGAGGTTGACGACGTAGGCGACCGGCTCCGCCCACGAGGACTGGAGCGTGGCGGCCTCGAGGACGACGCGCGCGGCCACGAGGACGAGGACGATGCGGAACGGCCGCCGACCCCGCGCCTCGACGTCGCGCACCACGGCCGAGCGGCGGCCGATGCGACGCAGGACGGCGGTGACGAGGAGGCCGACGACGAAGGCCGCCGCGACGCCGACCGCCAGGTACAGCAGCACCGTCGTCGCCGAGGCGTAGACGATGTCCTCGGGGAGCGCCTGGGCGGCCGTGCCGCCGGCGTCGGCCTCGTCGGTCGGGGACAGCAGGGCGGGCACGGGGACCTCCGGGGTGCGGGGCGTCGGGAGCGGGCACGCGGCGACGTCAGCGGCGCTCGACCAGCCGTCAACACTGACCGGCGCCGCGCCGCGGTGCAAGCCGCTCCCCCCTCCGCGCGCCTGGGAGGTGGCTGGGAACCGGGCAGGCCGCCGGGCACCCCGGCACGGACCGGACGGACCGGGCGCGCGCGTGCCCGTCGCCGAGCCGACCGGCCCCGGCTGGTGCCCGTCGGGCGTCCCCGTAGGGTCGCCGGTCGTGCCCCCCGCGAGCGCCGCCGCCCCCTCCTCGCCCCGCCCGTCGGCCGACCCGCGCCTCGCCGTCGTCGTCATCACCCACCGCCGCCGCGCGGAGGTCCTGAGCGCGCTCGAGCGGCTGCGGGACCTGCCCGAGAGGCCCGCCGTCGCCGTCGTCGACAACGGCTCGGACGACGGCACCGCCGAGGCCGTCGCGGCCGAGCACCCGTGGGCGCTGCTCGTGGCGAGCCCGGAGAACCTGGGCGCGCTCGGGCGCGACGTCGGCGTCGCGGCGCTGGAGCGGGCGCTCGACCCGCCGCCGGAGCTCATCGCCTTCTGCGACGACGACACGTGGTGGGAGCCGGGCTCCCTGGCCCGCGCCGCGGACGTCCTGGAGGCCCACCCCGCGCTGGCGTGCGTGACGGCGCAGATCCTCGTCGAGCCCGGCGGTCGCCAGGACGCCATCAACGTCGAGCTCCGCGAGTCCCCCGTCCAGGGCCCGTCGTGGCTGCCCGGCCCGGCGCTCGGCTCCTTCCTCGCCGGCGCCTCCGTCGTGCGGCGCAGCGCCTTCCGGGAGGTCGGCGGCTTCTCGCGGCGCCTGTGGCTGGGCGGGGAGGAGGAGCTCATGGCCTCCGACCTCGCCGCGGCGGGCTGGGAGCTGTGCCACCTGCCCGAGCTCGTGCTGCACCACCAGCCCTCCCCCGCGCGCGAGCGGCTGCGGCGGCGGCGCGACGGCGTCCGCAACACCCTGTGGTTCACCTGGCTGCGCCGCCCGGTGCCGGCGGCGGCGCGGCGCACGGCGCACCTGCTGAGCAGCATCCCGCGCGACCGCACGAGCGCGGCCGGGGTGGCGCTGGCGATCGCCGGGCTGCCGTGGGTCGTGCGCGAGCGGCGGCGGCTGCCCGCCTACGCCGAGGCGCGGTTCGCGGCCCTCGAGGAGAGCCAGCGCCGCTCCACGGCGCGCCACTACGGCTGAGGCGCCGCCGGGCCGGCCGCCCTCACCGCGCGCCGCGGAGCTCGCCCCGCAGCAGGTCGTCGGGACCCACCTCCGGCCCGGCCTCGGGGGGGCGCGGCCGGTCCCGCGGGTGGGCGCGGACGGCCAGGAGGGCGACGTCGTCCTCGACGTCCGCCCCCACCTCGGCGAGCAGCCCGTCGAGGAGCTCCTCCACGGTCGCGCCCGCCCTCGCGAGGCGCTCGACCGTGCTGCGCAGCCACGCGAGGCCGTCGGACAGGTGCGCCCCGCGGCGCTCGACGAGCCCGTCCGTGACGAGCAGGAAGGTGGCTCCGGCGGGGAGCGCGACCTGGTGGTCGCGGCGGGCCGCGCCCGTCGAGAGCCCCAGCAGCAGGTCGCTGCGCCGCTGCAGGAGCTCGACCCGTCCGTCGGGGTGCACGAGGACGGGCGGCAGGTGCCCGGCGTTGGCCCAGCGCACGCGGTGCCCGCCCCTCCCCTCGTCGTCGCCCTCGTCCTCCTCGAGCCGCGCGAGGACGGCAGTGGCCAGGGCGCCGACGGCGAGGTCGCGCATCGCCCGGTCCAGGGCGTCGAGGACGGCGGCGGGCGGCTCGCCGAGGGCGTGGCCGACCCCGCGCAGGACGTTGCGCACCTGCGCCATGGCGACGGCCGCGCCCGCGTCGTGACCGCTGACGTCCCCGACGACGAACGACGTGCCGCCGTCGGCGGTGGTGAAGGCGTCGTACCAGTCGCCGCCGACCGCGAGCTCGGACGCCGCGGGCTGGTAGCGCGCCGCGAGCTGGACGTGGTCCGGCTGCGGGAGGGGCGTCAGCAGGTCGCGCTGGAGCGCCTCCGACATCGACCGCGCGAGCTGGCCGGAGGCGCGCTCGACGGCGTGCGCCCGGGCCCGCTCGAGGGCCGTGCCGAGCACGCCGGCGACGAGGACGAGGAACTCCAGCAGCACCCGGTCCACGGGCACCTCGGGGTCGACGCCCGCGACGAGCACGGGGCGCTGCGCCCGCGGCAGGACGCCCGGCAGCCGCAGCAGCACGCGGTGGCGCAGCCCCGTCCCCGCCTCGACGTCCTCCTCCGCGACCTCCTCGACGACCACGTCCCGGTCGATCGGGGCCAGGGGGTCGTCCGGGGCGAGCAGCGCGGGGTCGACGAGGTCGTGGCGCGCGCTGCGGAGCACGGGCAGCGCGACCGCGGGCAGCGTCTCGGCGTCCTCGAGGTCCGAGAGGCGGTCGGTGAGCTGGGCGAGCAGGGCCAGCCGCCGGCGGTCGACGACCTGCCGGGTCGTCTCGGCCGTGATGTCGAGGACGCCGGCGACGCGCCCGTCCGGCGCCGCGACGGGTGAGTAGGAGTACGTGAAGAAGCACTCCTCCGAGCGGCCCCCGCGCCGGACCAGGGGCATCCGGACGTCCTCGGTCCACGTCGGCCCGCCGCCCGCCATGACGTCCGCCAGCATCGGGCCGATGACCGGCCACGCCTCGGGGAAGACGTCGGCGCACCGCCGGCCGAGGGCGTCGGGGTGCTTGTCCTCGATGATCTCGGCGTACGCCGCGTTGTAGACGAGCACGTGCTCCGGGCCCCACAGCAGGGTGACGGGGAACCGGGTCGTCAGGGCCAGGGCGAGGGAGCCGCGGAGCGTCTCGTCCCAGTCCTCCGGCGGGCCGAGCGGCCCGCCGGCCCAGTCGACGGCGTCGTAGAGCGGCGCCAGGGACCCGGCGTCCTCCCACGGACGACGGGCCGGCCCGACGCCGCGGGGGCCCGCGGGGCTCGTCACCGCGCCCCGCGGGCGGAGCGGCTCACGACGACGCCCGGGCGGCGGCGGGGTTCGGCGACCCGGTGCGGGCCACCGCGCGCTTCTGCAGGGTCAGCACCAGCGAGGCGGCGAGCGCCGAGACGAGCGAGCCGACGAGGACGGCCAGCCGGGCGCCGTCCTGCACCTCGCCGGGCTCGAAGGCGAGCTCGGTGATGAGCAGCGACACCGTGAAGCCGATGCCGGCGAGGAAGGCGACGCCGAGCAGGTCGGGCGTGCGCAGACCCTCCGGCAGCTGCAGCGGCGTGAGGCGCATCACCAGCGCCGTGAGCCCGAGCACGCCCAGCACCTTCCCGAGCACGAGGCCCAGGGCGACGGCGATCGCGATCGGCTGGCCCAGCACCGCGCCGAAGCCGCCGGCGTCGACGACGGAGACGCCCGCGGCGAAGAAGGCGAAGACCGGCAGCGCGAAGGCGGCCGAGAAGGGCCGGACGGCGTGCTCGTAGCGCTCGGCCACGGAGAGGTCCTCGCCGCGCCGTGCCAGCGCGGGCACCGAGAAGCCCAGGACGACACCGGCGACGGTGGCGTGGACGCCGGACTCGTGGACGAAGACCCAGGCCACGGCCGCCGCGACGAGCATGGCGACCACGAGGAGCACGCGCAGGCCCTGCCCGCCCGGTCGCACGCGCGACAGCAGCGCGAAGACGAGGACGGCGGGGACGGCCGCGAGCAGCCACACGACGGCGAGGTCGGCCGTGTAGAAGACGGCGATGATGGTGATGGCGAGCAGGTCGTCGACGACGGCGAGCGTGAGCAGGAAGGTGCGCAGCCCGACGGGGAGCCCCTTGCCGACCACCGCGAGGACGGCCACCGCGAAGGCGATGTCGGTGGCCGTCGGCACCGCCCACCCCTGCAGGCCCTCGGAGCCCGCGACGAGCAGGACGACGACGAACACGAGGGCCGGCAGGGCCATGCCGCCGACGGCGGCGATGGCCGGCACCGCCGCGGTGCGCGGGTCGCGCAGCGAGCCGGCGACGATCTCCCGCTTGAGCTCGAGCCCGACGACGAAGAAGAAGACCGCCAGGAGGCCGTCCGCCGCCCACGTCGACAGCGACAGGTCGAGGTGGAGCGACGCGGGCCCGACGACGGTCTCGGACAGGCCGGCGTAGGCCTCGCGCCACGGCGAGTTGGCCCACACGAGCGCGATCGCCGCACCGACGAGCAGCAGGACGCCGCCGAGCCGCTCGCCCGACAGCAGCGCCGCGAGGCCGCGGTGCTCCTCCTCGACCGGGTGCGGCCGCGGGTCGGTGGGGCTCTGGGGGGTCTCCGCGCCGGAGGGCGACGTCGGCGCGCCGTCCTCGCGCTCCCGGAGGTCGCGCGGGTCGGCGCCGGAGGGCGGGTTCACGGGGTCTCCCTGGGGTCGACGGCACGGGACGCCGACCAGACTTCCCGGCACACCAGCCCGCGCACCGGCGGGCATCCGACCAGGGTACGGGGCGCGGCGCCGGCGGCGCGTCCCGAGAGGGAGGTCCGGCCCCGGCGGGGCCGCGGGCGTCAGTGCACGAGCACGTCCCGCCCGCCCCAGACGGCGCGCTGCTCGCCCTCGGGGTCCTCGACGACGCGGTCCTCGAGGTCGAGGACGAGCGTGGAGCGGCGCTCGGCGTCGTAGCGCGGCCACGGGCCCACGGCGGGGTCGGGCTCGCCGTGCCGGACGAAGTGGAGCCAGTGCCGCTGGACGCGGTCGGCGAGGTCGGCCACGCGCCCGTCCCGGTCGAGGCGCTGCAGGGCCCGGCGCACGGGCGCGTACGGCCACAGCAGGTAGAGCTCGACGCCGTGCGTGGCCCCGAGACCGAACGCGGCGGGCCCCCAGTCCACGCGGTAGCGCCACGTCGGGCTCGTGCGGGCGTGCGCCTCGCTGTGGTGGATGCCCGGCACGGTGAAGAGCAGGTGGGAGCCCAGGTCGGTGAGGCCCCGCTCGTCGCGCGGGTAGGCGCTGAGGATGCGGTCGGTCTCCTCGGGGCCCGCGGCCGCGTCCAGCGCCTGCGCCAGGCGGGCCCGCGTCTCGGGGAGGACGTCGCGGGCGAAGCGCCGGAAGAGCGTGTGCTCGTCGCGGTTGCTGCCCGACAGGAGCGGGACGGGCGGCGTCGACGTCGCGTGCGCCGCCGGGAGACTGGCCGGCAGCAGGTCGCCGTCGAACCAGGGCCGCGTGGTGAGGCCCTCCGGGCGCGTGGCCGAGACGGCCGCCGCGGCCCGCAGCACCTCGCGCGTCGACGCCCGCCAGAGCCCCTCGGGCTCCTCGCGGCTGACGCCCAGCTGGGCGCACAGCTCGCGCGCCAGCCGCGTGGCGTCCTCGCGGTCGGTGGCGATGGACAGCGCGCCGCTCTGGCAGACCGCCCCGGCGAAGAGGCCTCGCGCGGCGGGGCTCGTCATGAGCAGGGCGACCGACGCCGACCCGGCGGACTCCCCCGCCAGCGTGACGCGCGCCGGGTCGCCGCCGAACGCCTCGACGGCGTCGCGCACCCACTCCAGCGCCAGCACCTGGTCGCGCAGGCCGACGTTGCTGGGCACGCGCTCGGGGTCGACCCCCCGGCGGCCCGGGCCGGGCCGGGCGACGACGTCGGCCAGGTCGGCGAAGCCCAGCATCCCCAGGCGGTAGTTGACGCACACCACGACGACGTCGCCCCGGGCCGCGAGGTGGGAGCCGTCGTACTCCCCGGCGCTCCCGCTGGAGAAGGCGCCGCCGTGGACCCAGACGAGGACGGGACGGCGCCGCCCGTCCTCCGCCGCGCCCGCGGGCGCGTGGACGTCGACCGTCAGGCAGTCCTCGGTTCGCCGACCGGTCGTGCCGAGCACGAGCCCGAGCGGGGCGGGCACGACGGGCACGCGCTGCGCGCAGGCCGGGCCGGGCCCGGTGGCGTCGCGCACGCCCGTCCACGGCTCGTGGGGGACGGCCGCGGCGAAGCGGTGCTCGCCCACCGGCGGGCGGGCGTAGGGGACGCCGCGCCAGGAGTCGGCCTCGCCGTGGGGCGTGCTGCGCCGCACCCCGCGGACCGCGCCGCCCGGCGGACGGGCGACGACCTCCGGCACGGCCAGGGGCGCGCGGTGAGCGAGCACACTCCCGCT
>NZ_JABEMA010000090.1 GCF_013004605.1 Pseudokineococcus marinus | reverse complement strand
CAGCTGGTCCGCGTCGCCGGAGCCGGCGTCGGGGTGGAAGACGACGAGCATCTGGTCGTCGGTGCCGTTGATGGTCAGCCGCTCGCGGTTGAGGGTCATCGGACCGACCTGCGGGTGGTCGAGCCGGCGCTGCAGCGGCCCCTGCTCCAGGCCCAGGCTCTGCGTGCGCTCGTGGGGCACGACGTCGAGCTGGCGCACGAGGCGGCCGCTGCGCACGAGCAGCGCCGTGCCGGTGGTGCGGTAGCCGCGCCGGCGCCAGGCCACCGGGTCCAGCCAGCGCGCCGAGCGGGGGGCGTCGACCCAGCCGTGCGTGCGGCCGGTGCCCTCGAGCCCCGCCCCCAGGACGCCCGCCGGGTCCTCGCAGCCCGGGTCGGGCAGGAGGAGGGACAGCACCTCGACGGCCTGCGCGCGCGTGCCGACGGGCAGGAGCACCGTCTCCTTGCCGGCGTCGTCGGCCCCGCCGCCCGCGTACCCGGCCACGTCCATCTCCATGGCCCACCAGTCCGGGCCGCGCCACAGCAGCGGCTGCCGCAGCCGGACGGCCTGCACCCGCCCCGGGGGCACGGTCTGCGCGCGCGTCTCCGTGAGGCCGTGGCGCAGGCGCAGCCCGTCCGGTGACGCGGCGATGCGGAAGCCGAAGCCGCGGGAGAAGGCGCCCCAGACCCCGGTGGCCACGCCGAGCGCCGCGGGGACGAGGCCGAAGGCGATGCCGGCCTCCCCCGTCACCACCACGACGACGACGAGCACGACGAGGGCGACGGCGCCGATCACCGGCCACACGGAGCGCAGCATGCTCAGCAGGAGCCGGTCGACCGGGACCTGCAGCACCTCCCGCTCGGGCGCCTCGGGCGCCTCGCCGGTCTCGTCCACCTGCACGCCGGCGGCCCGCGCCAGCAGCGTGCGGCGCAGGCGCTGGGCGTCGGCCGAGCGCAGGTAGGCCAGCGACACGTCCGAGCCGCTGCCGCCCGCCACCTCGAGCTTGAGCTCGGACAGGCCCGTCAGCCGCGCTACGAGCGGCTGGACGACGTCGACGGCCTGCAGGCGGTCCAGGCGGACGCGCCGGTGCTGGCGGAAGAGGACGCCGGTGCGCAGCTCGACGACCTCCTCCCCCACCCGGAAGCGGGTGAAGCGCCAGGTCACGTACGCCCACGCGGCGACGACGAGCGCGCCGACACCGACGAGGCCGAGGGTGAAGAGGAGCTGGAAGCGCCCGAAGGCGTCGCCGCCGCCCCCGCCGTCGCCGGGCGAGAAGGCGCGCTCGCCGCGCTGCTGGACGACGAAGAAGAGGAGGACGGCGAGGACCGCCCACCCCCGCACCAGCGGGGTGACGGGATGCATGCGCTTCCACGTGCCGTCGGCCTCGGGCGCCGGCTCGGGGTCGCGGACGCCGGTGGCCGCGGCGGCGGCGACGTCGTCCGGCGGGTCCGCGGCGCCGCCCGGGGGCGGGGTGCTCGGGGGCGAGGTGCTCGGGTCCGGGGTGCTCGGGTCCGGGGTGCTGAGGTGGGGATCGCCCGGACGGTCGGGCTCCGCGACGTCGCCGGCCCCGGGCGGCGGTCCTGCCGTCACAGGCCCGCCATCCGGGCCTCGCCGCGGGAGGCGAGGCGGTCGCGCAGCCGCTCGGCCTCGGCGGGCGGCAGCCCGGGGATGCTCGCGTCGGTGCCGGCCGAGGCGGTGTGGAGCTGGACCGTGGCGATGCCCACCCACCGGTCGACCGGCCCGGCGGTGACGTCGACGTACTGCATGCGGCCGTAGGGCACGACGACGAGGGTCCGGAAGAGGAGGCCCTGGCGGACGAGGAGGTCGTCGTCGCGCTCGGCGTAGCCGATGGCCGCGACCTGGCGCCCGATGACGACCTGGCGCAGGACCCCGACGGCGGCGAAGGGCAGCCAGAGCAGGAGGATCCACCACCGGTCGAGGAGGACGGCGAGCAGCACGGCCGGCACCAGCGGCACCAGCGCGCCGATGGCGCTGCCCACCCGCCGGACCGTCGCCAGCCGCGGCGACACCCGCGTCCAGCTCACGCCCTCGGGGTCGAAGACCCCGTCGTCCGCTCTTGCCACGTCATCCCCGCCCTGCGTCGTCCTGAGGCCCGCCCACCCCGGCGCCCTGCCGTCCGGGGCGCCGGGTGCGAGGGTGGCACGGTGACCACGACCTCCGCCTCCGCCCCCGACGCGTCCTCCCGCCTGGACGTCCTCGACTGGCGGCGGCGCGTCGAGCGCCTGTACGCCGCCGTCCGCGAGGAGGCGGGGCGCGACCCGGCGGCAGCGCACGCGACGTGGCGCCGCGGCCGCGACGAGCTCCTCGGCGGCCATCCGGCCTCCCCGCTCCTGCCCGAGCACCGGGAGGGCTTCGCCGGCCTGCCGGTCGCCCCCTACGACGCGGCGCACCGCCACGAGGTCGAGGTCACGCCGTGGACGGCCGGGCCTGCCGCCGAGGGGGGCTCTTTCTCCTACCGGACGGGCACGGACGGTGTCGTGTCCTTCGAGCGGGCCGGGACCGCCGAGCTGCCCGGGGTCGGGTCGCTCGCGCTGTGGTGGCTCGTCGGCTACGGCGGCGGGCTCTTCGTCCCCCTGCGCGACGGCGGCTCGGGCAGCGCCTCGTACGGCGGAGGGCGCTACGTGCTCGACACGGTGAAGGGCGCCGACCTCGGCTCCGTCGGGGAGCGGCTCGTGCTGGACCTGAACTTCGCCTACCCGCCGTCGTGCGCCTACGACCCCGCGTGGGCGTGCCCGCTGCCCCCGACGGAGAACCGCGTGGACGCCGTGCTGGAGGTGGGGGAGCTCCACGAGGGGCCCTGGGCCGAGCACTGAGGGGCGCGAGCGCCCGCTCTCCCGAGTGCGACGAGGGCCCCGCCGCGGTCGCGGCGGGGCCCTCGTCGTCGTGGTGCGGCCCCGGGGACCGCGGCGACGTCAGCCCTCGATGAGCCCCTGCTCGACGAGGTAGTCGCGGGCGACGTCCTCGGGCAGCAGCCGCTGCTCGTCGACCTGGAGGTTGAGCTGCGTGAGGTCCTCGGTCGTGAGGACGGGCGCGAGCTGGTTGAGCGCCTCGGCGACCGCCGGGTCCCCCGCCGTCTCCTCGTTGACGACGGGCACGAGGTTGTCCGCCGCCTGCAGGCCCTTGTCGTCCTCGAGGATGACGAGCCCGAGGCCCTCGAGCGTGCCGTCGGTCGTGCCGGTGAGGCCCAGCTGCGCCGTCCCGTCGACGACCTTCTGCTTGCCGGTGAGGCTGGCGAAGGAGTCGCCCGTCACACCCGTGATGTCGAGGCCGTAGGTCTCCTCGAGACCAGGGGCGCAGAAGGGCCGGTCGAGGCACTCGTCGCCGGCGGCGAGCTGGATCGGCTGCCCGAGCTCGCCGAGGTCGGAGAGCGTCGTGAGGCCGTTCTCGTCGGCGAAGGCCTGCGTGACGTAGAAGCCGTTGGCGTCCTGCGCCTCGGCGGGCTCGAGGAAGGTGAGGCCCTGCTCCTCGGCGAGGGGCTCGCCCGCGGCGATGGTCTCGTCGACGTCGTTGCTCGTGATCTCCTCGGCGTCGGGACCGTTGGCCTCGCGGTTGAGGTACTGCACGAAGGTCGCCGCGTACTCCGGCACGACGTCGATCTCGCCGCTGACGAGCGCCGGCGCGTAGATCTCGCGCTGCTCGGCCGTCTGCAGGTCGACGTCGTAGCCGGCCTCCTCGAGCAGGAGCGCGTACATGTTCTCCATCACCGACATCTCGGTGAACTGGGCGCCGCCGACGACGATCGAGCCGCCCGTGCCGCCGTCGGTCGCCTCCGCGCCGGAGCCGCCGTCGGCCTCCTCGAAGGCGTCGCCACCGCCGCCGCAGGCGGACAGCAGGAGGGTGCCGGCCAGCAGGCCGGGCAGGAAGAGCTTCTGGGTGCGCACTCGGGGTCTCGCCTTCTGTGTCCCGCGACCGCTCCGGGCCGCGCGTGTCCGGCGCGGGCCGACGGGCCCGCACGATCCGCTAGTAGACCCCGGCGCCGGGGCCGCCGTCGCGCCGGGGTGGGCCCGGCGCCGTCACGATCGCGTCACGCGCCGCCCGGCCCGTGCGCGTGCCGTCCGCGGCGGTCAGCGGGAGGCCTGCGCCGCCCCGCGGGCGGACGTGCCCGCGCCGGCCTCGTCGGGACGACGGCCCTGCTCGTCGTCGACCTCCTCCGGCTCCTGCGAGCGGGTGCGACCGCTGGAGCGCCGCGCGGCGCGGCGCTCGACGACCCCGAGCCCGAGCTCCGTGGCGAGGGCCAGGAGGGCCACCAGGACGGCGCCCACGACGACCTGCGCCTGGTCCTGGCTCACGAAGCCCTGGTTGATGATGCGGCCGAGGCTCCCGCCGCCGACGAGCCCGATGACGGTCGTCGTCGCGACGACCTGCACGGCGGCGAGCCGCAGCCCGGACATCATCAGCGGGGTCGCCAGCGGGAGCTCGACGCGCCGCAGGAGCTGCCACCCGCTCATGCCGAGCCCGCGACCGGCGTCGACGGCGGCGCGGTCGGCCTCGCGCACGCCCGTCCACGTGTTCGTCAGCAGCGGGGGCACGGTGAAGAGGGCGAGCGCCAGCACGAAGCTCTGGAGGTTGGCGCCGAAGGGCGCGGGCAGCAGCACGAAGACGACGAGCAGCGCGAAGGTCGGCACGGCTCGCCCGAAGCCGCCGATGTTGAGGGCGACGAACCCGCCGCGGCCGAGGTGCCCGAGCCAGAGCCCGACGGGGACGGCGACCACGACGGCGAGCAGCAGCGCGAGCGCGCTGATGCCGACGTGCTCGACGAGCCGGTTGACGAGCCCCCCCGGGCCCGACCAGCTCTCCGGGTCCAGGAGGTGGTCCACGACCGCGCTCACGCCGCCGCCCCCCGACGCCAGGGGGTCAGCTGCCGTCGAAGCAGGACCAGCACGGCGTCGACGAGCAGCGCCAGCACGACGCACATGATGGACGGGATGAGGACCTCCGCCCGGAAGTTGCTCGTGAGGCCCGAGTAGATGAGGTTGCCCAGGCCGCCGGAGTCGAAGAGGAAGCCGATGGTCGTGAGGGCCACGGTCGAGACCGCGGCGATCCTCAGGCTGGCGAAGGCCGTCGGCAGGGCGAGGGGCAGCTCGACCTCCCGCAGCAGCCGCCACCGGCCGTAGCCCATGCCCGTGGCGGCGTCCACGGCCGCGGTCGGGACGGCGTCGAGCCCCGCGACGAGACCGCGGACGAGCACCGTGAGCGAGTAGAGGACGAGCGCGACGACGACGGTCGAGGCGTCGAAGCCGACGACGGGCAGCAGGAGGGAGAACATCGCCAGCGACGGGATCGTGTAGACGACCGTGGAGGCGCCCAGCACGAGGCTGCGCATCCACGCCGTGCGGTGGGCCAGCACGCCCAGGGGCAGGGCGACGACCACGCTCACGACCAGGGTGACGAGCAGGATCGTGACGTGCTCCTGCAGCGCCGCGAGGATCTGGTCGGAGCGGGTCGTCACGTACAGCGGGCACAACCACTCGTTGCGCACCAGGCAGTTGTCCGCGACGCTCCCGGAGTGCAGAACGGGACTGGCAGCGACCTGCATCACCGGCGCGACGGTAGTGGAGACGCCATGATCCGGCTCGACGGCCTGGGCAAGCGCTACCCCGACGGCACCGTCGCGGTCGACTCCCTCGACATGGAGGTGACCCGCGGCGAGCTGGTCGCCCTGGTGGGCCCCTCCGGGTGCGGCAAGTCGACGACGCTGCGGATGGTCAACCGGCTCGTCGAGCCGACGAGCGGGCGCATCGTCCTCGACGGCGACGACGTCACCGACGTCAGCGCGGTCGAGCTGCGCCGCCGCATCGGCTACGTCATCCAGCAGGTGGGCCTCTTCCCCCACCTCACCGTGGGCGACAACGTCGCGACGGTCCCCCGGCTGCTCGGGTGGGACAAGCGGCGCCGCAAGGAGCGCACCGCCGAGATGATGGACCTCGTGGGCCTGCCGGCCGAGAAGTACGCCGACCGGTACCCGCACGAGCTCTCCGGCGGCCAGCAGCAGCGCATCGGCGTCGCGCGCGGCCTGGCGGCCGACCCCGACGTCCTCCTCATGGACGAGCCGTTCGGCGCCGTCGACCCCATCGCCCGCGACCGCCTGCAGGGCGAGTTCCGGCGCATCCAGTCCGAGCTCCACAAGACCGTGCTCTTCGTCACCCACGACATCGACGAGGCCGTCCGGCTGGCCGACCGCATCGCCGTCTTCAGCGAGGGCGGCCGGCTCGAGCAGCTCGCCGAGCCCGCGACCGTCCTCGGCGCGCCGGCCAACCAGTTCGTCGCCGACTTCGTCGGCAGCGACCGCGGCCTGCGCCGTCTCGCCGTTCAGCCGGTGGAGGAGGACGACCTCGTGCACCCGCCCGTCGTCCGGCTGGCCGACCGCGCGGCGGACGCCCGCCGGGTCATCGACGGCGCTCCGGAGCCCTACGCCGTCGTCGTCGACGACGCCGGGGACCTGCGCGGGTGGGTCGGCGCGCGGACGCTCGAGGAGTGCCCGCCCGACGCGCTGGTCGAGGAGGTGGCGCGCCGCTTCGAGGAGACCGTGCAGATCGGGGACTTCCTGCGCCGCGCCCTCTCCGAGCTCGTCCAGCACGACGCGGGCTGGCTGCCCGTCCTCGACGGCGACCGCTTCCTCGGCGTCCTCACGCCCGACGCGGTCTACGCGGCGCTACGCCGCACGGTGCCGGGCGACGGCGGCGTGGACGCCGAGCACGAGGCGCCGCTGCTGCGCGCCGTCTGACCCGGCGGGCCGCCGCCCCGCGGCCGGGGCGGGCCCTCGGCCACCATGGGGGCATGGGGCACGACCACGGGCGCGCGACGGCGACGGGACGGCACCGGGGACGGCTGACCGCGGTGCTCGTCATGACCCTCGTCGTCATGGTCGCGGAGGTCGTCGGCGCGCTGGTGTCCGGCTCGCTGGCGCTGCTCGCCGACGCGGGGCACATGCTCACCGACGCCTCGGGCCTGGGCCTGGCCCTCGTGGCGTCCGTGCTGGCGGCGCGCCCCGCGACGGGGAGGCGCTCCTTCGGCCTCGCGCGCGCCGAGGTGCTCGCGGCCGCGACGAACGCGCTGCTGCTGCTCGGGGTGGCGGCCTTCGTCCTCGTCGAGGGCGTCCGCCGCCTCGTCGACCCCCAGCCCGTCGCGGCGGGGCCGATGCTCGTCGCCGCCCTGGCCGGGCTCGTCGCCAACGTCGTGGGGCTGCGGCTCCTGCACGCGGGGTCCGGCGAGAGCCTCAACGTCCGCGGCGCCTACCTCGAGGTCCTGGCCGACCTGCTGGGCTCGGTCGCCGTCGTCGTGGCCGCCCTCGTCGTCGCGCTCACCGGCTGGGTGCGCGCCGACGCCGTCGTCTCCCTGGGCATCGGGCTCCTCGTCGTCCCCCGCGCCCTCGCCCTGCTGCGCGACACCCTCGACGTCCTGCTGGAGTCGACGCCGCGGGGCGTCGACCTCGAGGACGTCCGCGCGCACGTCCTGTCGGCCGAGGGCGTGCTCGACGTCCACGACGTCCACGTGTGGACCCTCACCGGCGGCCTGCCCGTCATGTCGGCGCACGTCGTCGTCGCCGAGGACGCCCTCGACCGCGCGGGCTCGGGGCGGGTCCTCGACGCCCTCGGCGCGTGCCTGGCCGACCACTTCGACGTCGAGCACTCGACCTTCCAGCTCGAGCCGGCGGGGCACGCCGCCCACGAGGGCGCCCGGCACGCCTGAGGCACCGCGGGCGCCGGCTCCCGGCGAGGGCGAGGATCGGTCCATGAGCGAAGCCGCCCCCTCCCCCGCACCCGTCGCCGTCCTGGGCGCCGGGCTCCTCGGCGCCGCCATGGCCGCGCGCCTCGGCGAGCAGGGCCACGACGTCCGGCTGTGGAACCGCTCCCCGGAGCGCGCCGCGCAGGCGGCCGACGGCGCGGACGGGGTCAGGGCCGTGGCGGACCTGGCGGAGGCCGTGGACGGCGCGGCCGTGGTCCTGACGGTCCTGCGCGACGGCGACGCGGTCGCCGACGTCGCCGTCCGCTTCCTGCCGCTGCTCGGCGGCGGCGACGGGCCCGTGTGGGTGCAGGCCAGCACGGTCGGCCCCCGCGCCGCCGGGGAGCTGCGCGCGCAGGCGGACGCGGCCGGCGCCGCCTTCCTCGACGCCCCGGTGTCGGGCAGCACGGACCCGGCCCGCCGCGGCGCCCTGACGTGGCTCGTCGCCGGCGACGCCGCGGTGCTCGACCGGGCGCGCCCCGTGCTCGACGACCTCGGCCAGCGCGTGCAGCACGTCGGCGGGGCCGAGGAGGCGAGCGCGCTGAAGCTCGTCGTCAACGCGTGGATGACGGGGGCGACGGCCGTCATGGCTGACGCCCTGGCGCTGGCCGAGCGGCTCGGCACCGACCCCGGGGCGCTGCGAGAGGTCCTCGACGGCGGGCCCCTCGGCATGCCCTACGCCCTGGGCAAGGCCGCGATGATGACGAGCGGCGAGTACCCGGCGGGCTTCCCCGCCGAGCTGGCCCTCAAGGACCTCGACCTCGCCGCGGACGGCGGCGCGCTGCCCGGCGCGCTCGAGCCGGTCCGCGAGCGCCTGCGCGCCGTGGCCGACGGCGGGCGGGGGCGCGAGGACGTCGCCGTCCTCGCCGAGGCGCCTGCTGCGCAGGAATGAGGGGCGCGGGGGTGAGGGGCGCACGGGTCGGGGCCGGCGGCGGCAGCGCGTGAGCGCCCCCGACGCCTCCGACGCCGACGCCTTCGGCGACTACCTCGTCAGCTCGCGCGACGCCGAGGAGTACCGGGCGATGTTCGCCCTCTCGGACGCCGACCTGGCGGGCGGCGTCCTCGACTGCCCGGGGGGCGGGTCGAGCTTCACGGCCACGGCCCGCGCCGCGGGGGTCGACGCCCGCGCCGTCGACCCGGTCTACGCCCGGCCCGTCGCCGACCTCGCGGTGCAGCTGCGCGAGGAGCTGGAGAGGGGCCGGGCCTGGATGACCGCCCGCTCCGAGGCCTACCGCTGGGACGACCACGGCGACCCCGAGGTCCTCACGCACCGCCGCGCCGCGTCCGCGGCCGCCTTCGTGGCCCACCGCCGCGCCGAGCCGGACCGCTACGTGGCGGCGTCGCTGCCGCACCTGCCGATGGCTGACGGCGCGGTCGACCTCGTGCTCTCCTCGCACTTCCTCTTCACGTACGCCGACCGCCTCGACGCCGCGGCCCACCTCGCGGCGCTGCGCGAGATGCTCCGCGTCGCCCGCCGGCAGGTGCGCGTCTACCCGCTGCTCGACGCGAGCGGGCACGCGCTGCCGGATCTCCTCCAGGGCGTGGTCGCCGACCTGCGGCGCGACGGCGTCGACGCCCGGGTGCAGGCCGTCGCCCACGAGTTCCAGCGCGGGGCCGGGCACTTGCTCGTCCTGGAGCGGTAGGGCGCGGAGCGCCGACGCCGCTCAGCGGGCTCAGGCAGGTCCGTCCTCCTCGAGGTACACCAGCTCGTTGCCGTCCGGGTCCTCGACGTGGAACATCGGCGGCACGCCGTCCCAGCGCAGGACCTCCGGGTTGTGGAGCACCACGCCCGGCGTGCCGGCGAGACGGGCGTGCGCCGCGGCGGCGTCCGTCGTCCCGAGCCGCACGGCCATCGGCAGCGGGCTGTCGGGGGGCAGCAGCACCAGTCCCACCGAGGAGCCCGGAGGCACCACCTCGACGTAGCGCGCCCCCGGCCACGCCTCCTCGTCGACCCGCAGCTCGCAGCCCAGCACCTCGGTGAAGAAGGCCAGCGCCCGGTCCTGGTCGGCCACGGGCAGGGACACGCTGAGCACTCTCGTCGTCATCGCCACGCCCGTGCAGACCGCCGCGGCGGCGAGGGCTCATCGGCCCCGAGGCGAGGCGAGGGCGGGCTGGCCGGTCGTCCGGCGTGAGGCGTCAGAGCACGCGCACGGCCACCAGCGCCACGTCGTCCTCCCGCGGGCCGGGCGCACAGGCCTCCAGCACGACGTCGCAGAGCCGCTGGGCGGAGCCGCGGACGTCGGCCGGGAGGGCCGAGAGCGCCTCCAGGAGCCGCGCCTGCCCGACGTCGAGGCCCTGGTCGCGCCGCTCGAGGAGCCCGTCGGTGCACAGGACGAGGACGTCCCCGGGAGAGAGGAGGGTCGAGACCGGGTTGCGCTGCGTCGTCGGCCGGACGCCGAGGAGCAGGTCGTGGGTCGTCGCGGGGACCTCGGCGCGCCCGTCCGCGCGGAGCACGACGGGCGGGGGGTGGCCGGCGTTGGACCACACGAGCCGCCACCCCCGCGGCCCGAGGTCGTCGAGGCGCCCGACCAGCGCGGTCGCCGTCGTGGTGAGTCCCAGGCCCGCCATCGCGGCGTCGGTCCGCGTGAGGACGGCGTCCGGCGGCTCGTCGGTCGTGTAGGCGATCCCCCGCAGCAGGCTGCGCAGCTGGCCCATGGCGGCCGCGGCCTCGACGTCGTGACCCATGACGTCGCCGATGACGACGACCGGCGAGCCCGTGGGCTGGACGAGGACGTCGTACCAGTCCCCGCCCACCTCGGCGCGGCGCGCCGACGGCTCGTAGCGCACCGCCACCTCGAGCCGCTCCAGTCGCGGCGGCGGCGTGAGCATGCTGCGCTGCAGGCCCTCCGCCAGCCGCTTCTGCGCGCGGAAGAGGGCCGCGGCGTCGAGAGCGGCGCCGGCGCGGCGCGCCACCTCCGTCGCCGTCTCCACCTCGGCGGCGGTGTGCGGCCCGCGCTCGCCGGTCGTCACGAGGAGCATCGACCCGACGGTGCGCCCGCGGACGCCGAGCGGCAGCACGACGGTGCCGTGCGGCTCCAGCGCCCGGAACGCCGCGGCGGTCGCCGCATCGGGCAGGGCGGCCCGCAGCACCTCCTCCGTCATCCGCTCGACGACGAGCGGGCGCCGCGCGCGCACCGGGTCGCTCAGGGCCGCTCCCACGCCGCGGCCCCGGACGGTGGCGCGGCCCAGGGCGGCCACCTCGCCGGACCGGGCGGGGTCGCGGTGGGCCGCGCCGCCCTCGCGCCACCGACCGTGCTCGTCCACGAGCAGCACGAGGCACCAGTCGGCGAGCGCCGGGACGACGAGGCGCGCCAGCTCGCCCACCGAGCGGTCCACCGCGGCGGTCTCGAGGACCTCCGCGTCGGCCGCGGCCGTCCCGCCCAGGGCCGTTCCCGTCCCCTCGCCGCTCGAGCTCGTGGCGGCGGCCAGGACGCGCCCGACCTCGGAGAGGACGCCGAGGCGCGCCCGCGCGTCCTCGACCTCCGCGAGCGCCCGGTCGCGCTGCTCGTCGGCCGCCACGCGCGCGAGCGCCTGCGCCGCCAGGGCGCCGAGCGCCTCGAGGAGCACGGCCGCCTCGTCGGGCGGCGGGGCGGTCCACGTGGCCCGCAGCGCTCCCAGGACCGACCCC
>NZ_JABEMA010000009.1 GCF_013004605.1 Pseudokineococcus marinus | reverse complement strand
GTCGCGACCAGCAGCAGCGCGAGCAGCACCAGCGCGAGCAGCACCAGCCCGACCGGCTCAGCCCGCCCCCGGCGCGGGGCCCACCGCACCGCGGCCGCCGCGCTCCTCGCCGGGGCGCTCGTCGTCGGCCCTGCGCTGGCGGCGTCCGCCCACGTGCGGGTCAGCGCCGACGACCCCACCGTGGGCGGCTACAGCGTCCTGACCTTCCGCGTGCCCAACGAGTCCGACACCGCCGGCACGACCGCCGTCACCGTGGACCTGCCCACCGACACGCCGCTGCGCTCCGTCAGCGTCGAGCCCGTCCCCGGGTGGTCCGCGGAGGTCGTCACCGGCGACCTGCCCGAGCCCGTGGCCGTCGACGGCGGCGAGCTCACCGAGGCGCCCCGGCAGGTCACGTGGACCGCCGACCCGGGCGTCGAGATCGGCCCGGGCGAGTTCCAGCGCTTCGTCGTCTCGGCGGGCCCGCTGCCCGAGGCGGGCACCGACGTCGTGCTCCCGGCGACGCAGACCTACTCCGACGGTGAGGTCGTGGCCTGGGACGAGCCCGTGGTCGCCGGTGAGGAGGAGCCGAACACCCCGGCGCCGTCCTTCACCACGGTCGCGGCCGCTGACGACGAGGCCGCCACGACCGACGCCGAGGTGACGACGACCGCCGCGAGCACGAGCACCACGGGCGGCGCCGCGACGGAGGCGACCGACAGCAGCGCGCGCTGGCTCGCCGGCGGCGGGCTCGTCGTCGCGGTCGCGGCCTTCCTCCTCGCTCTGGTCGGTGCGGCGGGGCGGCGTCGTGCGGCGCGGTGAGGCGGTGCCGGCGGCGCCCGTCCGGGCGGCCGCCGGCCCCGAAGACACCACGACGGCCGCCCCCGGTGCGGGGGCGGCGAGCAGGCACGGCTCGAGAGCACACGGAGGCGTCATGACCACGCGGGAGCGCACACGCACCACCCACCGGGCCGGGCGGCGCGCTGCGGGCGCCGCCGCCGGCGTGCTGGCGGCCGGGCTCGTCGTCGTGGCGGCCCCCGCAGCGTGGGCGCACGACCGGCTCGTCGGCTCCGACCCCGAGAGCGGGGCGGTCCTCGACGCCGTCCCCGCCGAGGCGGTGCTCACCTTCTCGTCCGAGGTGCAGGAGCTGGGCACCGTCCTCGAGCTCCAGGGGGCCGACGGCTCGTCGATCGCCGGCGAGACGGTCGTCGCGGGCCGCGACGTCAGCCTCCCCCTCCCCTCGGACCTGCCGTCGGGGGAGTACGCCGTGGTCTACCGGGTCACGTCGTCCGACGGGCACCCCATCAGCGGCGAGGTCCCCTTCTCGCTCGAGGTCGCCGCACCCGCCACCCCGGCGCCGAGCGCGTCGCCGTCGCCGAGCCCGTCACCCGCGGCGAGCCCCACCGCCACGTCGAGCGAGAGCGCCGGCGTCGGCAGCTCGCCCTCGCCGACCACCGCGGCCGGGGCCGCGGACGTCGCCGAGCCCGCCTCCGCGGAGTCGGGCGACGACGTCCCGTGGGCGCCCATCGTCGTCGTGCTCGTCGTCGTGGTGCTCGGCGGTCTCGCCGCCGCCGTCCTGGGACGCCGGCGGGGGCCGCGCACCCGCTGACCCACCCGCCGCGCGTCGGGCCCGGTCGCCTCGGCGGCCGGGCCCGACGGGTCCCAGCCCCTGGGACGCGGGAAGGGTCGAGGGGTGGGACGCCGTTGTGGACGTCAGTGCTCGACGACCCCTCGGAGGACCCCGTGGCCGCAACGACCCCGATGACTGCCGTGACGCCCATGACCGCCGCCGTTCCCGGCGCCCGCACCGCCCCCGACGCCGCGAGCGGCCACCGCACGGACGCCGAGCGCCTCGTGGAGGGTCTGCGCCGCCGGCGCCCCGTCGTCCTCGTCGACGTGCGCACGCCCGCCGAGTACGAGACCGCCCACGTCGAGGGGGCCGTCAACGTGCCGCTCGAGCTGCTCCTGCGGGAGCCGGGCGCGGTCGCGTCGCGCCTGTCCGGCGACGTCGTCCTCATGTGCGCGCTCGGCGGGCGCGCCGAGCAGGCCCGCGAGGCGCTCGTCGCCGCGGGCGCCACGGCCACGCTGCAGGTGCTCGGCGGCGGGGTCGACGGCGTCCGCCGCGCCGGCGGCACCGTCGTGGCCGGTCGCAGCCGCTGGGCCATGGAGCGCCAGGTGCGCCTCGTCGCCGGCTCCCTCGTCCTCGGCAGCGTCCTGCTGAGCCTGCGGGTGCCCGCCGCCCGCTTCCTCGCCGGCGGCGTCGGCGCGGGCCTCACCTACGCCGCCCTCAGCGACACCTGCACGATGGCGCGCGGTCTCGCCCGCCTGCCCTACAACCGGACGGTGGCCTCGCCCACGCTCGACGAGGTGCTCGCCCAGCTCGACGCCGCCTGAGCCGCCCCTCCCCGGCCTCCCGGCACGACGACGGCCCCCGGACCTCCTTCGAGGAGGTCGGGGGCCGTCGTCGTCGCGGCGCCACGGCCGAGCGGTGCCGCGCCGGGGCGTCAGTCCCAGGAGAGCCCGCCGCCGGTCTGGTACTCGATGACCCGGGTCTCGAAGAAGTTCTTCTCCTTGCCCAGGTCCATGACCTCGCTCATCCACGGGAACGGGTTGTCCACCGCGGGGTAGACGGGGGCGAGACCGAGCTGGCCGCAGCGGCGGTTGGTGATGAAGTGCATGTACTGCTCGCACAGCTCGGCGTTGAGGCCGAGGAGCCCGCGCGGCATCGTCGAGCGGCCGTAGGCGACCTCGAGCTCGCAGGCCTCGGTGAGCATCTGCCGCACCTCGGCCTGGAACTCCTCGCTCCACAGGTGCGGGTTCTCGGCCTTGATCTGGTTGATCGTGTCGATGCCGAAGTTCAGGTGGATCGACTCGTCGCGCAGGATGTACTGGTACTGCTCGGCGATGCCGACCATCTTGTTCCGCCGGCCGAGCGAGAGGATCTGCGCGAAGCCGGTGTAGAACCACATGCCCTCGAAGATGACGTAGAAGGCCACGAGGTCGCGCAGGAACTGGGTGTCGGCCTCCGGCGTCCCCGTGCGGAAGTCCGGGTCCTCCAGCGCCTGGGTGTACTGCAGCGCCCAGGCGTCCTTGTCGGCGATGGACGGCACCTCGCGGTACATGTTGAAGAGCTCGCCCTCGTCCAGGCCGAGGCTCTCGCAGATGTACTGGAAGGTGTGCGTGTGCACGGCCTCCTCGAAGGACTGCCGCAGCAGGTACTGGCGGCACTCCGGGTTCGTGAGGTGGCGGTAGACCGCGAGCACGATGTTGTTCGCGACGAGGGACTCGGCCGTCGCGAAGAACCCGAGGTTGCGCTTGAGCATGAGCCGCTCGTCCTCGGTGAGCCCGCCGGGCGAGTTCCACAGCGCGATGTCGGCCTGCATGGACACCTCGGTGGGCATCCAGTGGTTGCCGCACCCGGCGAGGTACTTGTCCCACGCCCACGTGTACTTCATGGGCAGCAGCTGGTTGACGTCGGCGCGGCCGTTGATCATCCGCTTCTCGGAGACCTCGACGCGGCCTCCGTTGCGGTCGAGGCTGCCGAGGCCCGTGGTCGAGTCCCCCGAGCCGGCGCCGTCCTGGGCCGGGGCGGTCGTCGGGGCCACGGCCGGCTGCGGGACGCCGGGCAGGTCGGCCGGGCGCGCGGTGACGTCGCCGGAGGTGCGGGCGCCCGGAACCTGCGGGCGCACGGGAGCGGGAGCGGTCGTCGGGGCGGGAGCGTCGTCCCAGTCGAGAGTCACTGGCAGGCCTCGCACTCGGGGTCGTCGATGGAGCACGCCGCGGGCTGCGGCGCGCCGGTCGGGACTACTGCTGCCACGGCCGTGGGAGCGGCGGTGACCGGCGGCGCCACGGCCGCGGGCACCGCCGGGACGGCCGCGGCCGCGGGGGCGACGGCGACCGCGTTGAGGCGGCCGTCGGTGCCCTTGAGCGTCGACTTCTCGACGTGGGTGCGGCTCGAGCTGCGCAGGTAGTACGTCGTCTTGAGCCCCTGGCGCCAGGCCGCCCGGTAGAGCTCGTCGAGCGTGCGCCCGTTGGGCTCGAGGACGTAGAGGTTGAGCGACTGCGCCTGGTCGATCCACACCTGGCGGCGCGAGCCGGCTCGCACGAGCCAGTGGGGGTCCACCTCGAAGGCGGTGGCGTAGAGGGCCTTGAGGTCGGCGGGCACCCGGTCGACGGCGCCGAGGCTGCCGTCGTAGTACTTGAGGTCGCTGACCATGACGTCGTCCCACAGCCCGCGCTCCTTCAGGGCGCGCACGAGCGAGGTCGAGACGACGGTGAAGTCGCCGCTCATGTTCGCCTTGACGTAGAGGTTGCGGTACTGCGGCTCGATCGACTGGCTGACGCCGACGATGTTGCTGATGGTCGCCGTCGGCGCGATCGCCATGATGTTGGAGTTGCGGACGCCGGTGCGCTGCACCCGCTCGCGCAGCGACGCCCAGTCCTGGCGCTCGACGACGGGCTGGTCGAGGTCGCCGCCGCGGGCCTCGGCCACGCGCGCCACCGAGTCGTGCGGCATGACGCCCTGGCTCCACAGCGACCCGGGGAAGGACGCGTACGCGCCGCGCTCCTCGGCGAGGTCCGCCGAGGCGCTGATGGCGGCGTGGCTGATGGCCTCCATGCTCGTGCCGGCGAACTCGACCGCCGCCTCGCTGGCGTACGGCAGGCCCAGGGTGAAGAGCGCGTCCTGGAAGCCCATGAGCCCGAGGCCCACCGGGCGGTGCTTCCGGTTCGAGTTCTCCGCCTGCGGGATCGTGTAGAGGTTGATGTCGATGACGTCGTCGAGCATCCGGACCGCGGTGCGCACGGTGGCGCGCAGCTTCTCCTCGTCGAGCCCGTCGGGGCCGACGTGCTGGGCGAGGTTCACCGAGGCGAGGTTGCAGACGGCGACCTCGTCGCGGCTCGTGTTGAGCGTGATCTCCGTGCAGAGGTTCGAGGAGTGCACGACGCCGGCGTGCTGCTGCGGCGAGCGCAGGTTGCACGCGTCCTTGAAGGTGATCCACGGGTGCCCGGTCTCGAAGAGCATCGTCAGCATCCGGCGCCACAGGTCCTTGGCGCGCACGGTGCGGGAGACGGCGATGCGCCCCGCGGCGGCCTCGGCCTCGTAGTGCTCGTAGCGGTCCTTGAAGGCCGCGCCGTAGAGGTCGTGGAGGTCGGGCACCTCGTCGGGCGAGAAGAGCGTCCAGTCGCCGTCGGCCTCGACCCGCTGGAGGAAGAGGTCCGGCACCCAGTTGGCGGTGTTCATGTCGTGGGTGCGGCGGCGGTCGTCGCCGGTGTTCTTGCGCAGGTCGAGGAACTGCTCGACGTCGATGTGCCACGTCTCGAGGTAGGCGCAGACGGCGCCCTTGCGCTTGCCGCCCTGGTTGACGGCGATCGCCGTGTCGTTGGCCACCTTGAGGAACGGCACGATGCCGGAGCTCTCGCCGTTCGTGCCCTTGATGTAGGCGCCCGTGCCGCGCACCGGCGTCCAGTCGTTGCCGAGGCCGCCGGAGAACTTGGCGAGCAGCGCGTTGTCGCGGATGCCCGAGTAGATGGCGTCGAGGTCGTCGTCGACGGTCGTGAGGAAGCACGAGGAGAGCTGCGGGCGCACCGTGCCGGCGTTGAAGAGCGTCGGCGTCGAGGTCATGAGGTCGAAGCTCGACAGCGCCTCGTAGAACTGGACCGCCCGCGCCTCGCGGTCGTCCTCCTCGAGGGCGAGACCCATGGCCACGCGCAGGAAGAAGGCCTGCGGCATCTCGAACCGCACGCCCCTCGTGTGGAGGAAGTAGCGGTCGTAGAGCGTCTGCAGGCCGAGGTAGGTGAAGTCGAGGTCGCGCTCGGGGCGGATGGCCGCGCCGAGCCGCTCGAGGTCGAAGTCGAGCAGGCGCGGGTCGAGGCGCTCGTCGGCGACGCCGTGGCGCACGTAGTCGGCGAAGTACGCGGGGTACCGCTCGGCCATCTGCGCCTGGCTGGCCTGCTGGGGCTCGCCGGCGAGGAGGGTGAGGACCTCGGTGCGCAGGACGTCGAGGAGCAGGCGGGCGCTGACCCGGCTGTAGTCGGGCTCGGTCTCGACCATCGAGCGCGCCGCGAGGACGGGCGCCTGGGCGAGCTCGGCGGCGGTGATGCCGTCGTAGAGGCTGCGGACGGTCTCGGCGAGGACGGCGGAGGCGTCGACGGCCGGGTCGAGGTCGGCGCAGGCCTCGCCGATGACGAGGCGCAGGCGGTCGACGTCGAGCGGGGCCTGGCCGCCGTCGGGGCCGGTCACGCGCAGGTCGGGGATGCGGGCCCCGCCCGGCATCTGCGGCAGCTCGGCGCCGCGGCTCGCGTCGTCGGGCTCGGGCAGGGACGCCGCGGCCGCGCGCAGGCGGGCGTGCTCCTCGCGGTAGAGGACGTAGGAGCGGGCGATGCGGTGCTCGCCCGAGCGCATCAGGGCCAGCTCGACCTGGTCCTGGATCTCCTCGACGTCGACCGAGCGTCCCGCGCCGTAGCGGCGCTCGAGGGCGGCGACGACCTGGCCGGTGAGGACGTCGACGAGCTCGCGGACGCGGCTGCTGCCGCCGGCGCCCTGGCCCTCGACGGCGAGGAAGGCGGCGCGCATGGCGGCGGAGATCTTGGCGGGCTCGAAGGCGGCGACGCCGCCGTCGCGCTTGAGGACGGCGATGCGGGCGCTCGGCCCCGCCGGGGCGGTGCCCGTGGGTGCGCCCGGTGCGGCGGCCGGCCGCTCGGTGGTCTGGGTCATCGGTGCTCTCTCCTCGCGAGCGTGGTGCCCGGTGCTCGCGGGAGGAGCGGTGCCGACGGCAGCGCGCACGGGGGTGCGCACGACGTCGCCACGAGCCCACCCGCGAGGCCCCGGACGGCGCGCACCGGCCGGCGCGCGCACCGGAGGCAGGTCTTCGGACTCGCGGGCGCCGGTGCTCGCGCACCGTCCTACTGGCCGTCGCTTCCCGGGCTCGCACCCAGTGCTGCGACCGGCGCCCGGCTCTCGTCGGGCACCGGTGACGGCGGTCGTTCCCGCTCACCGCTGCGGGGCAGTCCCGGAGTCGCACCGGGTTCCCTCTTGCCCCGGCCACCCCCGCCGCGAGAGCGAGGAGGGCCGGACCTCCAGCGCCGCTGACACTACATCTCGGGCCGTCCCGCGCAAGCACCCCAACATCTCGTGTCGGCGTGTCGCGCGTCGTCCACAAGCGGTCCACCGCTCGTCCCCCGCCGGGCGCCCCTCGTCCCCCGCTCGTCCACGCCCCCGTCCCCAGGCTCGAGCCCAGCTGGACGGACTTCGTAGCCTTCTTCCGCTCCACAGCGCTCTGAGGACGGAGAAGGGCTACGAAGGCCCAGGAGAGGCGCATCTCCGCGGAGCAGCGACGCCGCGGGTCAGGCGACGGCGCCCGACGTCGAGCGGAAGCGGCGCAGGCGCAGGCTGTTGGTGACGACGAACACCGAGGACAGGGCCATGGCGGCACCGGCGACCATCGGGGTCAGCAGCCCGGCCATGGCCAGCGGGATCGCGGCGACGTTGTAGGCGAAGGCCCACGCGAGGTTGCCGCGGATGGTCCGCAGGGTCGCCCGCGAGAGGCGGACGGCGTCGGCGGCCGAGCGCAGGTCGCCCCGGACGAGCGTGAGGTCGGAGGCCTCGACGGCGACGTCGGTGCCCGTGCCGAGGGCGATGCCGAGGTCGGCCTGCGCGAGCGCCGCGGCGTCGTTGACGCCGTCCCCCACGACGGCGACGACGTGCCCCTCGGCCTGGAGCCGCTGCACGACGTCGACCTTGCCGGCCGGCAGGACGCCCGCGACGACCTCCTCCACCCCGACCTCGGCGGCGACGGCCCGCGCCGCGGCCTCGTGGTCGCCCGTGACGAGGACGGGCCGCAGCCCGAGGTCCCGCAGCTGGCGGACGGCGTCGGCCGAGGTCGGCTTCACGGCGTCGGCGACGACGAGGAGCCCGCGCGCCGCGCCGTCCCAGCCGACCGCGACGACGGTGCGTCCGGTCGCCTCGGCGCGCCCCTGAGCCGCGGCGAGG
The DNA here is from genome assembly GCF_013004605.1 of Pseudokineococcus marinus. Taxonomy (GTDB): domain Bacteria; phylum Actinomycetota; class Actinomycetes; order Actinomycetales; family Quadrisphaeraceae; genus Pseudokineococcus; species Pseudokineococcus marinus. The sequence goes on along the minus strand of NZ_JABEMA010000009.1, from coordinate 25,109 downwards.
TCGGCGGGCAGCGCGAGCCCGCGCTCGGCGAGCAGCCGCGGGCGTCCGACGACGACCGCCCGGCCCTCGACCGACCCCTCGACGCCGAGCCCGTCGCGCGAGGCGAAGCCCGTGACGTCCGGCAGCGCGCCCACCTCCGCGGCGGCCGCGGTGATCGCCCGGGCGATCGGGTGCTCCGAGGCGGCCTCGAGGGCCCCGGCCGCGCGCAGGACGTCGTCGCGGTCCTCGTCCGCGCCCGGCACGACGTCGACCAGGGACATCCGCCCCGTCGTCACCGTCCCCGTCTTGTCGAGGACGACGACGTCGGCCCTGCGGGTCTGCTCGAGCACCTCGGGGCCGCGGACGACGACGCCCATGCGAGCCCCCCGGCCCGTGCCGACCATGAGCGCGGTCGGCGTCGCCAGACCCAGCGCGCAGGGGCAGGCGATGATGAGGACGGCGACGGCCGCCGTCAGCGCGGGCGCCCACCCGGCCCCCGCGCCGAGCCAGAAGCCGAGCGTCGCGACGGCCAGCGCGATGACGACGGGCACGAAGACGGCGGAGACCCGGTCGGCCAGGCGCTGCACCTGCGCCTTGCCCTCCTGGGCGCGCTCGACGAGGGCCGCGGTCTGCGCGAGCTGGGTGTCGGCGCCGACGCGCTCGGCGCGCACGACGAGCCGCCCCGCCGCGTTGACGCCCCCGCCCGCGACGGCGTCCCCCGGCCCGACCTCGGCCGGGACGGGCTCGCCGGTGAGGGCCGAGACGTCGACCGCCGAGGTGCCGTCGAGGACGACGCCGTCGGCGGCCACCTTCTCCCCCGGCCGGACGACGAAGACGTCGCCGACGGCGAGCTCCTCCACCGGGACGCGGACCTCGGTCGTGCCGCCGGGGCCCTCGCGGCGCACCGCGACGTCCTTGGCGCCGCTGGCGAGGAGCTCGCGCAGCGCCGCGCCGGCCCGGCGCTTGCTGCGGCCCTCGAGGTAGCGCCCGAGCAGCACGAACGCCGTGACGCCGGCGGCGGCCTCGAGGTAGATCGACCCGCTGCCGTCGGCCTCGCCCGCCAGCCAGGTGAAGCCGTGCCGCATGCCGATCGCGCCGGCGTCGCCCAGCACGAGGGCGTAGAGGGACCAGGCCAGCGCGGCGAGGGTGCCGACCGAGACGAGCGTGTCCATCGTGGCCGCGCCGTGGCGGAGGTTCACCCACGCCGCGCGGTGGAAGGGCCAGCCGGCCCACAGCACGGCCGGCAGGGCGAGGGCCAGGGAGACCCACTGCCAGGCCGGGAACTGCGCCGCCGGGACCATGGCGAGGACGACGACGGGGACCGCCAGCGCGACGGCGCCGACGACTCGTCGCCGCAGGGAGCGCAGGGGGTCGTCCTCCTCGACGGCGACCTGCCGCCGCTCGGGCCGGTGCTCGCGCGCGGTGTACCCGGCGGACTCGACCGCGGCGACGATCACCGCCAGGTCGGTCCCGGCCGGCGCCGTGACGCGGGCGCGCTCGGTGGCGTAGTTGACCGTCGCGGTGACGCCGTCGAGCTTGCCGAGCTTGCGCTCCACCCGGTTCGCGCACGAGGCGCACGTCATGCCGCCGACGACGAGGTCGACGCTCGTCACGCCCGGCTCGGCCGGGGCCGCGCCGGGTCGGTCGTCGGTGGTCGAGCTCACGAGGACCTCCGGGAGGTGGTCAGCGGTGCGGGGCGTCGTGCTCGGCGGGCTGCGTGCCGACGGGCTGAGGGTCGGACGGCTGGGCGCCGAGGGGCTGGAGCGGTCCGACGGCGGCACCGAGCCCGAGGCCAGCGGCGAGGACGCCGACGAGGAGCAGGCCGTAGGCCCCGAGGGCGCGGGCCGGCCGGTCGGCGGGGGCGCCGCTCCCCCGCCCGTCGGGGGCGGGCGCCGCGGGCCCCGTCACGGCGCGGCGGGGGCCAGGGCGTAGCCGGCCTCGGTGACGGCGTCGCCGATCATCCCGTCGGTGACGTCGTCGCCCGCGGTGACGACGAGGCGCCCCGACGCGAGGTCGACGTCCACGCCGGAGACGCCGGGGACCTCCCCGACCTCCTCGGTGACGGAGCGGACGCAGTGCTCGCAGGTCATGCCGGTGACGGTGTAGGTGGCGGTGCGCACGGTGTCCTCCTGGGTGGGGTGCGGGGTGTCGTGGACGGGGACGGCGGGCTCAGCTGCGGACGAGCCGGGCGATGGCCTCGGAGGCCTCGCGGACCTTGGCGTCGGCCTCCGGCCCGCCGGTCGCCACGGCGTCGGCGACGCAGTGGGCGAGGTGCTCCTCGACGAGGCCGAGGGCCACGTTCTGCAGCGCCCGTGTCATGGCGGAGACCTGCGTGAGGATGTCGATGCAGTACGTCTCCTCGTCGACCATGCGCTGCAGGCCGCGGGCCTGGCCCTCGATGCGGCGCAAGCGCTTGAGGTAGTCGTCCTTGCGCTGCAGGTAGCCGGGCGGCGCCGGAGCCCCCTCCGGGCCGGCGCCGGGCTCGGTGGTGGCGCTCGCGTCGGTCATGCCGTCCCCTCTCGTCGCACCTCCACGCTACCCCCCTGGGGTATCCGTCGGCCCAACGACGACGACCGCCGACGTCTTCCCGCCCGAGGCGCAGGGCGACATGGCCACACGTCGCCCCTACCGCACCTCCCGGAGGGCGACATGGCCGCACATCGCCCTCCGGGTGGGGTGGCGACGGCGCGGCCCCGTGGGACGACGACGGCCGCGCACCGCCGGTGGGGCGGTGCGCGGCCGTGGTCGACGTCGACGCGGGGTCAGCGGTCGGTGAGGTCCCGCACCTGGGCGTAGCGCTCGCGGACGGCGCGGCCGGGCGCCGGGTCCTCCGGCGCGTCGTAGGCGACGCTCTCGCCGTCGCGCGCGCCCTCGCCCCAGGTCGGGGGCTCGTCACCGCCGAGGGCCAGCCACGCGGCCTGGCGGGCGGCGCCGTCGGCGACGTACTCCGCGGGCGGCGGTACGAGCACGGGCCGGCCGAGGACGACCGGCGCGATCTGCCGCAGCGCCTCGGACTTGGCCCCACCGCCGACGAGGAGGGCGCGGTCGACCCGCGTGCCCTGCGCGACGAGCGCGTCGACGCCGTCCGCGAGGCCGCACAGCAGCCCCTCGACGGCCGCGCGAGCCAGGTGCGCCGGCGTCGACGTCGCCAGCGTGAGGCCGTGGACGGCGCCCGTGGCACCGGGGCGGTCCGGCGTCCGCTCCCCCTCGAGGTAGGGCACGAGGACGAGGCCGCCGGAGCCCGACGGCGCCTCGAGCGCGAGCTCGGACAGGCGGCCGACGTCGACGCCGAGGATGCTCGCCGTCGCCGTCAGCACGCGGGCCGCGTTGAGCGTGCAGACGAGCGGCAGCTGGCGGCCGGTCGCGTCGGCGAACCCGGCGACGATGCCGCTCGGGTCGACGGGCGGGGTGTCGGACGGCGCGGACACCACGCCCGAGGTGCCGATGGACACGACGACGTCGCCGGGGCGGGCGTCGACCCCGAGCGAGGCGGCGGCGTTGTCGCCCGTGCCGGCGCCGAGCTGCGCGCCGGGGGCGAGGCCGCCCTCGGCGCCGCGGCCGGCGCTCTCCGACGGCCCGAGGACGCGCGGCAGGCGCGGCAGGTCCGCGCCCTCGTCGCGGCGCAGCGCGCGGCGCAGGACGTCGGGGACGTACTCGCCGGTCGAGGCGTTCCAGTAGCCGGTGCCGCTCGCGTCGCCGCGGTCGGTGGCGAGCGCCTCGAGCCCGGCCTCGGGGCCGCCGGCGAGCATCCACGTGAGCCAGTCGTGCGGCAGCGCCACGGCCGCCGTGCGCGCCGCGTTCTCGGGCTCGTGGTCGGCGAGCCAGCGCAGCTTGGTGACGGTGAAGCTGGGCACGGGCACGACGCCGACCTGCTCGGCCCAGGCGCGACGACCGGCCTCCTCGTCGCCGTCGCCGAGCTCGAGGATGAGGTCCTGCGCCGCCTGGGCGGACCGCGTGTCGTTCCACAGCAGCGCCGGTCGGACGACCTGGCCGTCGGCGTCGAGGCAGACCATGCCGTGCTGCTGGGCGCCGACGGCGACCGCCTCGACGTCCGCGAGGCCCCCGGCGTCCTCGACCGCCTCCTGGAGGGCGGTCCACCAGGCGGCGGGGTCGACCTCGGTGCCGTCGGGGTGCGACGCGCGGCCGGAGCGCACGAGGGCGCCGGTCTCGGCGTCGCGGACGACGACCTTGCAGGACTGCGTCGACGAGTCGATCCCTGCGACGAGCATGCTCACGAGCCTCCACGGGCGGCGCCCTCGCAGCGCCTGGGGGCCGGGCGCGACGGCCCGGGGCGCCGGCGTCGGCACCGCGACCAGCCTGCCACGCCCGTGCAGGGGAGCGCTCCCACGGGCGGCGCCCGCCCGGCCGCGACCGCGCACGTCGGGCCGAGCGCGCGGGTGGTCACAGGGCCGACGGGCTCCGGCGCGCGTGCCGGCCGCGCGCCGCACGACCGGCCCGCCGGGTCCCCTGGACCGCCGCCGGGTCCACGCGCGCCGGCCACCAGAAGCGCCGCCCCAGGAGGAAGGCCGCCGAGGGCACGAGCAGCGTCCGGACGACGAGGGTGTCGAGCAGCACCCCGAGCCCCACGACGACGCCGATCTGGGTCAGCGTGATGACGGGCAGGACGCCGAGGACGGCGAAGACGGCGGCGAGGAGGACCCCGGCGCTCGTGATGACCCCGCCGGTCGCCCGCAGGGCGCGGAGCATCCCCGGGCCGGTGCCGTGCACGGCGGCCTCCTCCCGCGCCCGGGTGGTGAGGAAGATGCTGTAGTCCACGCCGAGGGCCACGAGGAAGACGAAGGACAGCAGCAGCACCGGCACGTCCAGCGCGGGCTGGCCCAGCAGTCCCGAGAGGACGAGCCAGCTGGCCCCCACCGCGGCGAAGCACGTCGCCACGACGGCGAGCAGCAGCAGGACCGGCGCGACGAGCGCCCGCAGCAGGACGACGAGCACGACGAGCACCGCGGCGAGGATGACGGGGATGACGACGGCCCGGTCGCGGGCCTGGGCGTCCGCCACGTCCTGGGCGCTGGCGACGGCCCCGCCGACGAGGACGTCGGGGCCGCCCACCGCCGGGTCCTCGACGGCCGACCTCAGCCGCGCGAGGGCGTCGAAGGAGGCCTGCGAGGTGGGGGCCGCGTCGAGGACGACGTCGACCTGCGCGAGCTCGGCGCCCTCGCGGACGGGCCGGGCGCTGACGACGCCCTCCACCCCGCTCGCGGCCGCGACGACGCCGTCCACGCGCGAGGGCGGCACGAGGACGCGCACGGGGTCGGTGGCGCCGGCCGGGAAGGCCCCGGCGAGGGTGTCGGCGCCGCGGACGGCCTCGGGGACCTCGCGGAACTGCTCGCTCTGCGACAGCCCCGTGCTCACCCCGAGCGCCGGCGCCGCGAGCGCGAGGACGACGACGAGCCCGCCCAGCCCGACGAGCGCCGGGCGGCGGGCGGACACGGCGCCGAGGCGGCCCCAGAACTGGCCCTCGCGGCCGGTGCTGCCGAGGCGCGGGACGAAGGGCCAGAAGGCCGCCCGGCCCAGCAGCACGAGGGCGCAGGGCAGCACGACCAGGCCCGCCGCCACGGCGACGAGCACGCCCACCGCGGCGCCGAGCCCCAGCGACTGCGTGGACTCGGTGTCGGCCAGGAGCAGCGCCAGCACGGCGAGGACGACCGTGCCGCCGCTGGCGAGGATGGCAGCGCCGGCCCGCTGCACCGCCGTCCGCATGGCGTCGGCCGGCCGCTCCTGCACCCGCAGCTGCTCCCGGTAGCGGGCGACGAGCAGGAGCGCGTAGTTCGTCGCGGCCCCGAAGACGAGGACGCTGACGATGCCCGCCCCGCTCGGGTCCACGGCCAGCCCCGCGGCGGGGACGACGACGTCGACGAGGCGCACGACCGTCTGCTCCGCGGCCGCGACCACGAGCAGGGGCACGACGACGAGCAGGGGGCTGCGGTAGGTCACGAGCAGCAGCACGGCGACGACGGCGGCCGTGACGCCGAGGATCGTCACGTCGGCGCCCGCGAAGACCGCCGCCAGGTCGGCGGTGAAGGCCGGACCCCCCGTCACCTCGGCGACGAGGCCCGGGCCCAGGCCGGCGAGCGCCGCGCGCAGCGCCTCGACCTCGGCCGCCCCGTCCTCGAGCTCGAGGCCCGGCGTCAGCGGGACGGGCAGGAGCGCCACCGACCCGTCCTCCGAGGTCTGCGCCGGCGGCGTCGGCGCGGAGCCGATGCCGGAGCCGCCGACCGCGTCCGCCAGCACCTCGAGGTCGGCCGGCGCGAGGGCCCCGCCGTCCTCGCGGCTGAGGACGACGACGGCGACGGGCGCGTCGTCGCCGCCCAGCTCGGCGTCGAGGTCGGCGAGGGCGCGCTCGGCGCGCACCGACTCGTACTGGACGCCCAGGCCCGTCGACGAGCGCGGCTCCACGGGCTCGGGCTGCGGGGCCAGCGCGACCCCGACGACCGCGAGCGCGGCGAGCGCGAGGACCAGCCAGGCGGTCCACCGCCGCGCGGGGAGGGAGGCGAGGACGGACATGCTTGCTCCAGGAGGTCGCGAAGTGGCTTAGCGACCATAGGGCAGCAGCGCCTGACCGACAACGGCGGACGCTCACGTCCTGAGGGATGCCACGATGGTGGGGTGACGGAGGGCGAGGGGTCGGGACGAGCCGGCGCACCCCGCGGGCCCGACCCGCTCCAGGTGGCGCTGCGCGAGGTGCTCACGCTGACCTCGCTCGCCCGGACGGTCGTGGCCCGGCGCCTCGGTCTCTCGGTGCACGACGTCGAGGCCATGGAGCACGTGATGCTCTCCCCGGAGCCGCTCGGGCCCGCCGGCGTCTCGCGGCGGATCGGCGTGACGTCGGCGGCCGCCACCCAGTCCGTCCAGCGCCTCGAGGCGGCGGGGCACATGGTCCGGCGGCCGCACCCGGGCGACCGGCGCCGGCAGGTGCTCGAGGTCACCGAGACGGGAGCCGCTCACGTGATGGGGGCGCTCGCACCGCTGCTCGCCCTGACCGCGGGCGCGGCCGACGGCATGGACGAGCGGGAGCGCGCCGCCGTGGCGCTCTACCTCGCGCGCATCGCCGACGGGTACCGGACCTTCGTCGAGGACCCGCCCGGGCCCGCCGTCCGCTGACGCCCCGGCCGGACCCGGCGCGAGCGACCCCCGACGCGGGCGGGGCGACGCCCGCCCAGGCCGGGTCGCCTCAGAGCCGTTCGACCCGGTCGGCCTGCGGCCCGCGGTCGCTCTGACGGACGCCGAAGCGCACGCGGTCGCCCTCCTCGAGGCCGTCGGCCCCGCGCACCACCGAGATGTGGACGAAGAGGTCGTCGCCGCCGGAGTCCGGCCGGATGAAGCCGAAGCCGCGGTCGACGTCGTAGCGCGCGACGACGCCCTCGCCGCCGCGGTCCGCAGGCGCAGGACGTCCGGCCCGCCGTCGTCGGGGGCGACGAAGCCGAAGCCCTTCTCCGCGTCGAACCACGACACCGTCCCGTCCGCCCCGTCCGCGGCAGCAGCAGCCGGCGCCGCGGAGGCGGCCAGGGGCAGGACGTGCTCGGCCTGCGGCCCCTTCTCGCCCTCGCCGACGAGGTAGGCCACCCGCTGGCCCTCGACGAGCACGGCCCCGCCGACCACCGCGGAGCCGTGGACGAAGACCTGGGGACCGCCGCCGTCGACCATGAGGAAGCCGTAGCCCTTGGTGGGCTCGAACCAGGCGACGGTGCCGAGGACGCCGAGGGCGGCGTCGGGCGCGACGTCGCCGGTGACGCGGACCCGCAGCGCCTGCGGGCCGCGCGGGCCCTCCCCGAGCTCGAAGTCGACGGCCTGGCCCTCGCGCAGCGTCCTCACGCCGTCACCCCCGAGCACCTCGGAGGCGTGGACGAAGACGTCGTCGGAGCCGTCCTCGGGCGCGAGGAAGCCGAAGCCCCGGTCGGTGTCGAACCAGCGGACGGTGGCGGCAGGCACGAGGAGCTCCTGGGGAACGGCGGGACGGACGTGGTCCCAGTGTCCCCGACGCCGGCGGTCGCTCCGACCGTCGCGCGCAGGCAGGTTAGGCCTCGTCAGCAGGTGGGCCCGCGGCGCTCGTCGCGGACCACGCGCTGGGCGCTGGTCACCGCCCCGTCGGCTGGTCGTCGGCTGGTCGCCCGAGCGGGGCGCGATCGGCGGGGACAGGACCGGTGCTGCCTCGGACGACGAACTCGGCGGCCGGGAGGGCGACGCGGTCGGGCTCGCGCCCCTCGACCGTCGCGATGAGGGCGAGGGCGCACGCCCGCCCCCACTCGACGACGTCCTGCCGCACCGTCGTGAGCGACGGCTGGACGTACGGGGCGAGCGGGATGTCGTCGTACCCGACCACCGACAGGTCCGACGGGACCCGCACGCCGCGGTCGGCGGCGGCGGACATCCCGGCGATCGCCATGAGGTCGTTGGCGAAGACGATGGCGGTCGGCGGGTCGGACCGATCGAGCAGCTCGTGGGTGGCCCGCGCTCCGGCAGCGCCGGTGAAGTCGCCCTCGACGACCGGGCCGGGCGCCAGGCCCAGCGCGACGAGCTCCTGCTCCCAGGCCTGGCGCCTGACCTCCGAGTGGACATAGCCGGGCACTCCCGCGACGTGCGCGATCCGACGGTGCCCCAGCGCGCTGAGGTGACGCACGGCGCGCCTCACCCCGGCCGCGTCGTCGAGGCCGATGGTCCCGGCCGGCTCGTCGGACGCGGCGGCCGGGCCGACGACGACGTGGGGCAGCCACAGGCGGTCGAGCTCACCGACCCGCTCGTCGTCGAGACGCATGTCGGTGAGGAAGACCCCGTCGACGCGGGACTCGTGGGCGAAGCGCTCGTACGCCCTCTTCTCAGCGGCCCGGTCCGGCACGACCTGGAGGACGAGGGCGTACCCGCCGTCGGACGAGCCGCTCTCGACGCCGGCGACGAACTGGGGGAAGAAGGGGTCGTTGCTCAGCAGCTCGGGCGCGCGCCGGATGACGAGCCCGAGGGCCTGCGCGCGACTGCGGGACAGGGCCCGCGCCCGTGCGTCGGGCCGCCAGTCGAGCTCACGCGCCGCCGCCAGGATGCGCTCCCGGGCCGCTTCACCCACGCCGGGCCGTCCGTTGAAGACGAAGGACACCGCGCTCTTCGAGACGTTGGCCCGCGCCGCGACGTCGCCGATGGTCACCTTGCGCTCGCGGCCGGGGCGACGCAGGGGCGCGGGCCCCGCGCCGTCGGAGACCGGACGAGCTGGGCTGACCACCGACGGAGCATAACCCGCAGAGGAGTAATCCGGTTCTGTCCCCGAGGAGGCGGTCGGCGCTGGCCCGTTCCGCTCGCGCGGGGTTGGTTGACGCCGATTGTTCAAACCGGTTTACTCCCCGCGTCGACGCAGTCGGCCGACGACCCCAGACCCGCAGGAGTGGACGCGACGATGCGGACCGAGCGCTCGACACCGCCCCGGAGCGGCCCGCTGGCCGAGGCGCGGCCTCACGTCGAGGGGACGAGCCCCGGCGCGACGTCCGCCGAGCTCCCGCCCACCACGGGGCCCACCACGGGGCCGACCACCGGGCCCAGCGCCCCTCCCCCGCGCCGGCTGCCGCGCGGGCGCCGCCTCCAGCGGTGGCTCGGCGAGAACCCGCTGGGCGTGGTCCTCAGTGCGCCCTACGTGGCGTTCGTCGTCGTCGTCTTCCTCGTCCCCTTCGGCTTCGGGCTGTGGATGTCCGTCCACGACTTCTTCTTCACGGCCCCGGGCGTCGCGGTGCCGCACCCCTTCGTCGGGGCGGAGAACTTCCGCGAGGTCCTGTCCGACCCGCTCGTGCGGCAGGCGTTCCTGAACCTGCTCGTCTACCTCGTCATCAACATCCCGCTCACGCTGGCCCTCGGCCTCGCCCTGGCGACAGCGCTCCAGGCGGTCGTGCGGGGCCGGACCTCGTTCCGGGTCGCCTACTACATCCCCTACGTCACGGCCTCCGTCGCGACGCTCGCCGTGTGGATCTTCGCCTTCAGCGGCAACGGGGTCGTGAACTCGCTGCTGGGCGGCCTCTCCCCGGAGCCCTCGTGGCTGGCCAACCGGTCGCTCATCATGCCGCTCATCGCCGTCTACGTGACGTGGAAGAATCTGGGCTTCTTCGTCCTCCTCCTCGTCGCGGGCCTGCACAACATCCCGACCGAGCGCTACGAGGCGGCCTCCATCGACGGCGCGAACGCGTGGCAGCGCTTCCGCGACGTGACGCTGCCGGGCCTGCGCCCCGTCATCTCGCTCGTCGTGCTGCTCAGCATCATCATCACCGGCCAGCTCTTCACCGAGCCCTACCTGCTCACCGGCGGCGGCCCCGACGGCGCGTCGATGACGCCGGCGCTCCTCATGTACCAGGAGGGCATCCAGCAGGGGAAGCCGGACGTCGCCGCCGCGGTGGGCGTCCTGCTCGTGCTCGGGGTCATGGTCCTCGCGCTCCTGTCCCGTCGCGTCACCGAGAGGGAGTCCTGACATGCCGGCACCCGCGACCACGAGCCGACCGACCCGCCCGCAGCGGCGGTCTCGGTCCGCCGTGCCCGCCGTGCGCTTCGGGCTCCTGCTCGTCGGCGCGCTCGCCGCGCTCGCGCCCTTCTACTACATGGTCGTCGGCGCCCTCCAGGAGCAGCGGGACGCGAGCCCGCTCGGCCTGCTCCCGCGCCCGGGCAACCTCACCCTCGCCAACTTCGCCGAGATCAACGCGTCCGTCGACCTGCTGCGCTCGCTCCTCAACTCCGTCGTCATGACCGCCGGTGTCGTCGGGTGCACGCTCGTCTTCGGCCTGCTGGTCGGCTACGCGCTCGCGGTGCTGTCCTTCCGCGGCCAGGGGCTGGTGTTCGCGCTGGTCCTGCTCGTCCAGGCCATCCCGTTCCAGCTGCTCATGGTCCCGCTCTACGTCATGGTCGTGCGCTACTTCGGCCTCGCGGACACCTACACCGGGATGGTCCTGCCCTTCGCGATCAACTCCGTCGCGGTCCTCATCTTCCGGCAGTACTTCGTGCAGATCCCGCGCGACGTCTTCGACGCGGCGCGCCTCGACGGCGCCGGCGAGCTCCGCATCCTGCGGTCCATCGCCGTCCCCCTCGTGCGCCCCGCCGTGCTCACGGCCATGCTCGTCACCTTCATCGGCCCGTGGAACGAGTTCCTCTGGCCGTTCCTCATCACGAAGCAGCCGGACATGCAGCCGCTCGCGGTCAGCCTGGCCAACTTCTCGCAGACCAACGGCATCCTCCTGCAGAACCCGGTGGGAGCCGTCCTGGCGGGCGCCTGCGTCCTCGCCGTGCCCGTCGTCCTGCTCTTCGTGCTGTTCCAGCGCCAGTTCACCTCGGCCGACCTCGGCTCGTCCGTCAAGGGCTGAGCCCGCCCCGTCCACCCGGGCCGGGAGCCGGTCCGCCGACCCGAGAGGCCCACGTCATGGCACCTGCCACCGACCGCCCCCTGACCGTCAGCATCCCCTACGCGCTGCGGCGGGTGGGCACGATCATGACCCCCGCAGCCGGTGACCCCCTCGAGGCGGAAGGTGTCCTCAACCCGGCCACGGCGTGGGGCCCCGACGGCGAGCTCTACCTGTACCCGCGCGTCGTCGCCGAGGGCAACGTCTCGCGGGTGGCGCGGGCGCGGGTGCTCCTCGAGGACGGCGTCCCCGTCGGCGTCGAGCGGCTGGGGATCGTGCTCGCACCCGACGAGGGGTGGGAGCGTGGCGCGACCAACGCCGGCGTCGAGGACCCGCGCATCACCTACGTGCCCGCTCTCGGCGTGCACCTCATGACGTACGTCGCCTACGGACCGCTCGGCCCCAAGCCCGCCCTGGCCGTCTCGGAGGACACCGAGACGTGGCGGCGGCTCGGGCCGATCCGGTTCTCGTACCAGCCCGAGCTCGACACCGACCTCAACCTCTTTCCCAACAAGGACGTGGTCTTCTTCCCCGAGCCGGTCCTCGACCCCGCGGGACGTCCCGCGCTGGCCGTCCTGCACCGGCCCATGTGGGACCTCGACTGGCTCCGGCCCGGCGAGGGCGCTCCCATGCCCGCGGGTGTCTCGGACGCGCGGCCGTCGGTGTGGATCGGCTACGTCCCGCTCGAGGACGCGACCGCCGACCTGGGCGCGGCGACCTTCATCACGCGGTCGTCGCCGCTCCTCGCACCGGAGGCCGCCTACGAGGAGTCCAAGATCGGGGCCGGACCGGCGCCGCTGCGCGTCCCGGAGGGATGGCTCGTGCTGCACCACGGCGTCTCCGGGGTCACGGTCAAGGGCTTCGAGCTCGCGCACGGCGCCCGCTACGTGGCCGGCGCCGTCCTGCTCGACGCCGAGGACCCGCGACGCGTGCTGGCCCGCACCCCCGAGCCGCTGCTCGTGCCCGAGACGCAGGAGGAGCTGCGGGGGACGCTCGGCAACGTCGTCTTCCCGACCGCCGTCGAGGAGGTCGAGGGCCGCACCTTCGTCTTCTACGGGATGGCGGACTCCGCCATCGGCGTGGCCGAGCTCGTCCGCACCGACGCCCCCGCCTGAGCCGCCGCACGACGGACGACGCCCCCGGCCGCAGGCCGGGGGCGTCGTCCGTCGTGTGCACGGGGTGGTCCCGTGCGGCCGGCCGGCCGCCGGACCCGCGGGTCCGGCGGCCGACGCGGATCAGCGCCCGCTCGGGCGCACGGGCTTGAGCCCGTCGAGGGCGTCGGCGAGGGCTGCGGCAGCGGCGTCCACCTCGTCACGGCTCGCCGCGTCCGCGGCGAGGACGGACTTGGCCGCCTCGAGCGCCGGCAGGAGCGGGGCCCAGGTCCGCTGCGACCACTCCCGGCTGTCGAGCGCGTCCGCCTCGTCGACCAGCGCCTCGAGCGCCGAGGTGTCGACGTCGACCGCGACGTCGCACCACGCGATCTCGTCACCGGCGGAGTGCGTGAGGAGCACCGACGTCGCGCCGGAGGGCCCGGTGGCGAGCGGGACCTCGACGGCTCCGTCGTCAGTGACCTCCGGTGCGCCGACCACCCGGGCCACCGTGTCGTCGAGCGAGTACGCGGTGAACTGGTCGTCGGCGACGACGGGCGACACCGACGCCGTGACCCCACCGGTCGCGACGGGAGCCAGGTGGACGGCCTCGTCGGAGCAGGTGAGGTTGAAACCGCCGTACACCTCGAGGTCGAAGACGGAGAGGCCGTACTTCGTGGCCGGCAGCCCGATGATCCGGACGTACCGCGCCTCGGTCCGGTCGATGTCGACGACGTCGCGCAGGCCGCTCGACCGCCCCTGCACCCGGGCCAGGTCCACCCACGACTCGCCGTCGAGCGACCCCTGGACGCGGTAGTCGTCCGACGTCGCGGCCTCCCACGTCACCGCGACGCGGCTGACGGCCCGGACGTCCTCGAGGTCCACCTGCAACCAGCGCTCCGTCGTGTACGGCGCGTCCTGGCGCTGGGAGGCCCACCGGGTCGTCGGGTCGCCGTCGACGGCGTTCGCCGCGGCCAGGCCGCTGCTGTACGTCGACTGCGCCGTGACGGGTCGACCGAGCGCGAGGTCGGGCCGCGCCGGCGCGGGCTCGAGGGCGTCGAGGAGGGCGTCGTCAGAGAAGACCTCCATCTCCCACACCGAGACGCCCCACCGGCTGTCGCTGCGCCGGACCGTCTGCATCCGCACGTACCGCCCCTCGGCCTCGAGGGACAGCAGGTCGGTGCCCCCGTCGCTGCCGGCACCGGTGGTCGCGTACGCCGTCTCCCACGTCCCGCCGTCGTCGGACACCTGGATCTCGTACTGGCGGGCGAAGGAGGCCTCCCAGCGCAGCCGGACGGTGGAGACCGGCTGCACCGAGCCCAGGTCGACCTGGAGCCACGACCTGTCGTCGACGGGCGCGATCCAGCGCGTGGCCAGGTTCCCGTCGACGGCGTTGCCGCCGACGCCCCCGGAGGCGCTCGCGGCGCGGCCCAGCGCGAGGTTGACGCTCGTCTCCGGGGTGAGCTCCCGGACCGAGAAGCCGGCCCCGCCGGAGCTCTCGAGCATGACGACGCGGAGGAAGGAGGCGGGCCGCGGGTCGAGCTCGATGCTCGACGTGCCGCCGTCGCCGTCCTGGACGAACCTGCGGTCGGTCCACGTCGTGCCGTCGGTCGACGTCTGGACGAGGTACCGCGTCGCGTGGTCCTCGCCCCAGTCGATGCGGAGGCCGGTGAGGTAGGAGCCCGGCTCCAGCCGCGAGGCCAACCACGTCGTGCCGTCCGGTCCCGAGCGCCACTCGGTGCCCTCGTCGCCGTCGCCGGCGAGGGCCGCGCCGTGGTCGACCGCCGCGCGGCTCGCGGTGAGGGGCGAGGCGCCGGGATCGGTGTTCGAGGCGAGGGCGCCGGTCACGCTACGACCGAGGTCGGGACCGGCACCGAGGGCGAAGGTGCCGTGGACGGCCTCATCGCCGTCGGAGAGCGAGACGTCGACGACGAGACCCGGACGCTCCGGGTTGCTGACCGTCACGACCGGGGTCCGGCCCGACTCGTCGAGGATGACGAGGCAGGGCTCGCTCACCTCCAGCGAGCGGCCGTCACCGAGGTCGAGCGGACCCGCCTCCGCGAAGGTCGCCATGGTGAGGTCGAGCTTGTCGTGCCGGACCGCCTGGAGGGCGGCGTCGTTGCGCAGGACGTCCACGGCCGGCTTCCGGGCGTAGTTGCGCACCTTGTTCTCCGGCATGGCCGGCAGCACGACGTACTCGTACGACGCGTCCTCCGGCGCCACGCCGTGGTCGACGTACAGGGTGAAGGCACGGTGCGTCTCGGGGTCCTCACCGAGCCAGCTGCCGGTCTGGTCCGCGTTCGCGACGTGGACCGTCTGCGAGCCGGGGAACACGTAGCCGACCCGGTCGTTGTAGGCCCACGACGCACCGGCCACCTCGGTGTCGGTGCCGGCCGCGACCGCCTCGCCGTCGACGGACGCGTTGCCCGCCGCGGCGACCTGGTTGACGGTCGTGTGGACGGCGACGTCCCGGTCGGACGTGATGCCGGTCCCGAGGGCCACCATCTCGTCGTCGAAGGCGAAGTAGCTCTTCTGCGCGCTCGCGCCCGCCCGGTCGAGCGTGAAGACCGTCGCGCCGTACGTGCCGTCGGAGACGCCGCCGGTGAAGCTGCCGCCGTTCGACAGCCGCCCGGCCGGACCGCGGTCCTGCTCCTTCGCGTACGGCGCGGTCACGCCGGGGTAGTGGAACCAGTCGAACGCGGGGCCGAGGTCCGTGTACTCCTCGTTCGTCACCTGGATGGCGGTGGCGCCGGAGGCGTTCCAGTAGACCTCGTTGCCGACCGAGGGGCGGAAGGTCGAGCGGTACTCGCCACCCGTCGTGCGGCTGGAGTTGAGCTTCGTGAAGATCCCGTACTCGGGACGCAGGTGCGAGGCGAACTCCGAGCGCCAGAAGTACCGGTCGCCCGTGAGCCCGTTCCCGGGCGTCTCGCCGAGGACGTTGTCGAGCACGGCCTCGTAGTCGCGGGCGTACAGCGGGTCCGTCCGAGCCATCATCCGCAGCGGCTCGATGAACTCGGCCGCGTAGCCCGTCACGCCCTCGACCGTCTTGGGGGGTCGGTAGCCGAGGTACAGCATCCCGATCTCCCCGCGGATCATCCACCGGGTGCCGCCGACGATGTACGCGGCGATCGTGTCGAGGTCGTCCCTGCTGAACGCGAGGCTCGTGCCGCGGGCGGCGTCAGCCCAGATCGCCACGTTGGCGAACAGGGCGAGGCCGTAGCCCTCGCTGTACAGCTGCGGGCCGTGCGCCCAGAAGCTGAGGTCGGGCTGCACGGCCTCGTTGACGTCCCCGGAGTCGTCGACGGCCACCGTGGCGACCATGGTGTCGAAGCCGGCCCTGATGTCCTCGACGTCCTCGGTCGCGACGGCCTCGAAGAGGTAGTTCGTCGTCCGCCAGGCGCCGTTCGCGCCGACGGGGTCGAGGCGGCCCGTGTTGTGCTCGAGGGTGACCTCGAGGGCGTCGTCGGCGAGGACGTCGGACAGGAAGACGGAGATGCGGCCCATCGCGATGGACTCGCCGATCTCGGTCTCCCACCAGTTCGTGTTGCCGGGGTCGGCCTCGTCCCAGTAGCGCAGGCCCTGCTCGATCCCGGCCAGCAGGGCGGGCTCCTCGAAGCCGTCAGCGCCCTCGTCCCGGTAGGCCTGGGCCATGGCCATGAGGCGGTAGAGGGCGGTGTACGCCGACCACACGCTGCCGTTGGCCGAGCTGGTCCGGTCGGCGTAGTCGACGTCCGCCCACGACCCGTCGGCCTCCTGCGAGGCCAGGTAGTCCGTCGCGTCGGACGTGCGCGCGAGGTAGATGCCGTTGGCCAGGAGGACCTCGTCGCCCTGGCTCAGGTAGTAGTCCTGGAGGCGTGACGCGATGACGTCGACGTCCTCCTCCGCGGTCGCCGCGGCGGCCGGGACGGCCCCGGCCCCCGCCAGGGCGACGGCCAGGCTCGCCGTGAGGGCGGCGAGCGACTGCAGCAGCTTCATCTCGGCTCCTTCGCCAGTGGGTGCGTCGGTCGGGGCGTCAGCTCTGGGAGGCGAGGCCGTCGATCTCGTCCGCGGCGGACTGCATCTGCTCTCGCAGGTCGCCGTCGCCGGACATGACGCTCGAGCTCCAGGCGTTGCGGAAGGTCTGCCACATCTCGGTCGCGCCGTCGACGTTCGGCACGTCGACGGTGAGCGGGACCTCCTGGGCGAAGGTCTGCAGCACCGGCTCGGTCTCGAGGTAGTCGCCGGCGACGCTGTCGAGGTCGCTGCGGATCGGGAACTGGCCGGTCGTCTCGAGGAGCGCGAGGTCGTTGTCCGGGCTCATCGAGTACTTGACGAAGTCCCACGCGGTCTCGGTGTTCTCGCACGAGCTGTAGAGGCCGGCGTTCTTGGAGTCACCGAACGTGTACGTCTCCTCGACGGGCTTGCCGTCCTCGGTCGGCAGCGGGACGACGCCGTAGTCGACCTTGCCGTCGAACTGACCGGCGCCCCAGGGGCCCGCGATGCCGAGGGCCGCGACGCCGTCCGCGAAGGGCCCGGCCCAGGCGTCACCGCTGTACGCCTCCTTCGAGGCCCAGCCCTCGTCGTACATCGTCCGCCAGAACTCGAGGGTCTCCAGGCCCTCCTCGCTCGTGAAGGTGGCTCCACCGTCCTCGACGAGCTGCGTCCCGTCGGAGTTCGCGAGGAAGAACGGGTAGAAGTCGAAGAGGGCGTTGGTGTAGTCGCTCGAGGCGGGCGGGTAGAGCGTGAAGTCCGCGGCGTCCGCGGCGTCGATGGCCTCCGCGGCGGCGAGGACGTCGTCGTACGTCGACAGCTGCGGGTCCTCGGGGTTGAGCCCGGCGGCCGCGAAGACGTCCTTGTTGTAGTAGAGCATGAAGGGGTTGGCCTTCCACGGGACCTGGTAGAGGTCGCCGTCGGGTGACCGGAAGCCGTCCGCCGCGTCACCGGACCGACCGGTGACGAAGTCCTCGCCGTCCGCGAAGGTCTTCGAGATGTTGACGAGGCCGCCCTGCCGCTGGAAGGCCGGGACGGCCGCGGGGGCCGTGTTGTAGACGAGGCAGGGCGTGTTGCCGGCGGTGATGGCAGCGGCGATGGCGTCTTCGGAGGACTTGCCGGAGGGGATGGCCTCGGCCGTCACCTGCTCGTCGGGGTGCTCGGCGTTCCAGCTCTCCACGACGGACTCGGCCCACTGGACCTCGAGCTCGTTGGTGGAGTACCAGATGGTGATGGGACCGGACGAGCCCTCGGCCCCGCTCGTCCCGGCGGACCCACCGGACCCGCAGGCGGCCAGGACCAGCACCATCGACGCAGCTGCGGTGGCTCCTACATGGCGCATCATCGCGCTCAGCTCCTCTGCGCAGGCCCGCGGCTCCGCGCTTGTCGTCGGGGACGCCGCCTCGAGCGAGCGTCATCGATGTGTCGACGCGGGATGGCGACCGTCGCGGTGACCAGCGGCGGCGTCTCGCGTCCGCGCAGTAAATCGGTTGAGTCGGGAGAGAGTCAAGGGTTCATGAGCCCGGCAAGCCGCCACTTGAGCTCCCGCGGCGCCAGCAGTAAATCGGTCTAGTGGCACGGCGGTCCACGCCCCTCCCCGGACCGCACGGGAGCGGGCGCGCCGACCCCTGATGCACGGCGGCTGCGCCCGGTGCCGGTGCCGGCGACCGACCACCGTCCGCGTGCAGAGCCGCCGTCTGCGGTGGCGGCGCGTCGCGAGGTGGGACGACCTCAGGACGACTGCGCTCCCCGACGCGCCGGAGCCGCTCCGAGCTCCCCGCGGACCGGACTCGTGCGACACCCGGCCGCGATCGACACGGGCCCCCACGCCCTCACTGGTCTTCCGCTGCTGGAGACGGACGCGGGAGGGGCCAACGCCGGGCGGCCCGCGCCGCACGCGCCGCCACGAGGAGCTCAGGTGCGGAGGGCGTGGGATTCGAACCCACGGGACGCAGGACGCCCAGCGGTTTTCAAGACCGCCGCCTTCGGCCGCTCGGCCAGCCCTCCTCGCCCCTCGCGGGGCGCCCCGCCAGTGTGCCGGACGCGACGACGGCCGCCGCCCCGTGCGGGGCGGCGGCCGTCGTCGGAGCGGCGCGCGGGTCAGGCCGCGGCGGCGGCGACCCGTCGGGGCGTGCGGTCGTCGAGCACCTTGGGCTGCACGACGACCATGAGCACGGTGACGGCGAGGGTGGCCGCGCCGACCATGACGGCGACCATGCCCACGGCCCCGCCGCCGACCAGGCCGACGATCGGAGCGGCGAGCGCGCCGATGCCGAACTGCGTGCACCCGAGCACGGCCGCGGCGGTGCCGGCGGCCCGCCCGTGGCGCGTGAGGGCGAGCGCGGGCCCGTTCGGCAGGACGAAGCCGATGGAGCCGAGCGTGAGCCACAGCGGCACGAGGAGGCCGAAGAGGCCACCCGTCTCCGTGGCGACGAGCACGAGCAGCGTCGCCGTCAGCACGAGCGCCGACGTGAGCCCGGCCTGCATGACCCGCACCGGGTGGAAGCGCTCGGCGAGCACGGGGTTGAGCTGCGTCGCCCCGATGAGCAGGACGGCGCCGCTGCCGAAGGCCAGCGCGTACTGCTGCTGCGAGAGGCCGTAGACGTCCTGCAGCACGAAGGTCGAGCCGGAGATGTAGGCGAACATGATGGAGAAGGCCAGCCCCGCGACGAGCACGAGCCCGACGAAGCGGCGGTCCTTCAGCAGCGAGCCGTAGGTGCGGACGACGGACGCGGCGCCGCCGTGGCGACGGCGCTCGGGCGGCAGCGTCTCGGGCAGCAGCTTGGCCGCCACCAGCAGGAGCACCACGGCGAAGCCCGCCAGGGTGACGAAGACCCCGCGCCAGCTCGTGTGGACGAGGAGGAAGCCGCCCAGGGTCGGCGCGACGATCGGCGCCGCCCCCATGACGAGCGTGAGCCGCGAGAGGGTGCGGGCCGCCGCGATGCCGCTGAAGAGGTCGCGCACGACGGCGAGCGCGACGACGGCGCTGGCCGCGCTGGCGACGCCCTGCAGGACGCGGGCCGCGGTGAGGAACTCGATGGTCGGCGCGAGCGAGCAGAGCACCGAGGCGACGGCGTGGGTGGCCACGCCCGACAGCAGGACCTTGCGCCGCCCGAAGCGGTCCGACAGGGGCCCGAGCACGAGCTGGCCGAGCGCGAGCCCGCCGAGCAGGCCGGTGAGGGTGAGCTGGGCCTGCGCCTGCGTGGCGAGCAGCTGCTCGCCGATGTTCGGCAGCGCGGGCAGGTACATGTCGATCGTCAGCGGGCCGAGGGCCACGAGGACGCCGAGCGTGAGGATGAGACGGACGCGCTGCGCCGTCGTCCAGGAGGCGCCGACGTCGGGCAGCACCTCGTCGGCGCCCTCGTCGTGGGCGCCGTCGTGGTGCGCAGGGCCCTGCGGCACGACCGCCTCGCCGGCGTCCGGGCCCTGCGGCGGCGCGGTGCGGGCGGCGGGCACGCCCTGCCCGTCGAGCGGGCGGGTGGTGGAGCGGGGGGTGGCAGTCACGGTCTGCTTCCTGGGGCGGGGCGCGGACGCCGGCGGTCGGTCGGACGGTCGGCGGCTGCGCTGCGCACCTGGGAGGTCGAAGCCCGTGCCTGCGGCATCTGTTCCCGAGGCCAGCATCGCACCCGGATCGCCCGTCCGCCATGCCCGTTTCGCGAGCTGGCGACGGCGTCACCCGGCGAGGTGGCAGCCCCTCGTCGTGGAAGAGCGCGACGAGGCGCTGCCACCTCGGCGCCCGGCGCGCGCCAGCGCTGACGGGCGCGGACGCCGCGTCAGACGCGGGTGCGGTGGAAGCTCTGGGAGGAGCGGCTCGCCGTCGGGCCGCGCTGGCCCTGGTAGCGGGAGCCGTGCCGGTCGCTGCCGTAGGGGTGCTCCGCCGCCGAGGAGAGGCGGAAGAAGCAGAGCTGGCCGATCTTCATGCCCGGCCACAGCGTGATGGGCAGCGTCGCGACGTTGGAGAGCTCGAGCGTCACGTGCCCGGAGAAGCCCGGGTCGATGAAGCCGGCCGTGGAGTGCGTGAGCAGCCCCAGGCGCCCGAGCGAGGACTTGCCCTCCAGGCGCGCGGCGACGTCGTCGGGCAGCGTGACGACCTCGAAGGTCGAGGCCAGGACGAACTCGCCCGGGTGCAGGACGAAGGGCGCGTCGGGCTCGACCTCGACGAGGCGGGTGAGGTCGGGCTGCTCCTGCGCCGGGTCGATGACCGCGTACTTGTGGTTGTCGAAGAGCCGGAAGAAGCGGTCGAGGCGGACGTCGACGCTGGACGGCTGCACCATCGCCTCGTCCAGCGGCTCCAGGACGACGCGGCCGGAGGAGAGCTCGGCGCGGATGTCCCGGTCGGAGAGCAGCACGCGCGCACGGTAGCGGGCGCCGGCGAGCCGGGGGGCCCGCGTCCGGCCCGGGCGGCGGACGTGCGGCGACGCCGCCGGCTCCGGGTACAGTGGCGCCCGCTCGCCGCAGGGCGGGCCGCACGCGGGTGTAGTTCAGTGGCAGAACTTCAGCTTCCCAAGCTGATAGCGCGGGTTCGATTCCCGTCACCCGCTCCGAGCACGAGGGCCCCGACCGCACGCGGTCGGGGCCCTCGCCCGTCCGGTGGCCTCTGACGACCGCCGCAGCCGCTCAGGCGGCGACGAGACGCCCGCCCACCCGCTCGCGGTAGCTCGCCGCGGCGTCGCGGAACGCCTTCAGCGCGTACGCCGGCACCTTGAGCCCCTCCTCGTGGGCCCAGAGCAGCTGGGTCTCGAGGCGGGAGACGTCCTCCGCGCAGCGCACGAGGTCGTCGTCGAGGCCGAGGTCGACGATGACGCCGCCGAAGCGCGTGCGCTGCTCGGCGCTCTTCGCCCCGACGAGGCTGTAGGCCTTCGAGCGCAGCACGCGCGCGAGGTGCATCTGCCACGGGGCCAGCGCGCCGGAGCGCACCATCTCCTCCGCGCTGAGCCGGTAGAAGGCGAAGTGACCGGGCTCCTGCACCTTGATGGCGTCGACGACGGTGCGCTGCACGGCGGTCTCCCCCATGGCGGCGAGGCCGTCGCTCATCTTCCGGTAGGCGAGCATCGCGGCCTTCTCGGTCGCCGCGCCGGTCAGGTAGTAGAGGAGCCGGATGACCTCGTGCACCGGCGACAGGTGGGCGAGCGCGCCGAGGACGCGGACCCGCGCGGGCACGTCACCGGTGTTGGCCTCGACCGGGGGCATGCCGAGGCGCTGGGCGAGGGTGTCGAGCAGGACGCCGTGGCGCTCCTCCTGCGGGCTCCAGACGTCGGCGTAGAAGCGGCGGTCCGTCTCGCCGACGTCGGGGAGCATCACCGCGAGCTCGAGGACGTTGCGCTCGACCTCCATCTCGACGCGCGCCATGTAGTCGAGGGAGGCGCCGAAGCGCTCGCGGACGGCGCGCGGGTCGCGCACCGAGTAGTCGGCGGACGCGAGGTCGATGGGCGGGTGCTTGTCGGCGAGGCGGTCGACGTGCTCGGCGATGCGGGCGGCGTCGGTCCTGGGGGCGGACATGGCGGTCGGGCTCCTCGGGGGTTCTCTC
Source organism: Pseudokineococcus marinus (assembly GCF_013004605.1). Lineage (GTDB taxonomy): Bacteria > Actinomycetota > Actinomycetes > Actinomycetales > Quadrisphaeraceae > Pseudokineococcus > Pseudokineococcus marinus. The sequence continues at coordinate 3,171 of NZ_JABEMA010000009.1, read as the reverse complement.
GGCGCCGGACGGCCGGCGCTGCTCGTCCTCCCTTCGGCACCGCGGGCCCCCGGGTTCACCCCCGCGGCGGTTCCCAGCCGACTGGCAGCCTCCGGCCGGCAGCCTCCGACCGGGCGCCGGTGGGCGGTCGGCCCCGGCTGTCGGCCCCCTCTCCTAGCCTGCGCACGGCGCCGCCGGCCGTCCCGGCCCCGGCGCGAGCGAGCGGGAGAGGGGGACGCGTGCTCGTCGTGCACCGCAGCGAGAGCGCCGACGCGCTCGTGCGCGGGCTCGCGGCCGTCCTCGCCGTGCCGCCCGCCGACCCCTTCGCGCGCGACGTCGTCGCCGTCCCCGCGCAGGGGGTCGAGCGCTGGATCGCCCAGCGGCTCTCCCACGCCCTGGGCGCCTCGCCCGGGGGCGCGCCGGACGGCGTCTGCGCGCGGGTCGACATGCCGCGCCCGGGGCGCGTGCTCGACGAGGCGGTCGCCGCCGTGTCGGACGAGCACGCCGCGGCCGTGGAGGCGTGGTCGGCCGGGCGGTCCGCGTGGCCGCTGCTCGCGGTGCTCGAGGAGGGCGGCACGCCGCTGGACCGCGCGCTCGCCGAGGACGGCCGGCGCATGGCCGCCGTCCAGCAGCTCGCCCGGCGCCTGGCCGCCTACGGCCGCGCACGGCCCGCGATGCTCGTCGACTGGGCCGCCGGCGGCTGCTCGGACGGCGCCGACGGCGAGGTGCCCGAGGACCTGCGCTGGCAGGTCGACGTGTGGCGGGCGCTGCGCGAGCGCCTCGGCCCCTCCCCCGCCGAGCTGCTCGAGGGCGCCTGCGCCCGGCTGCGCGCCGAGCCCGACCGGGTCGACCTGCCCGACCGCCTGTCCGTCTACGGCCCGACGCGCCTGTCCCCCGCCCGCCTCGCCGTCCTCGGCGCCCTGGCCGCCCACCGCGAGGTGCACCTGTGGCTGCACCACGCGAGTCCCGCGCTGTGGGACGCCGTGGCCGCCGCCCCCGCACCCCGCCGGCGCCGCGACGACGTCGTCCGCCGCTCCCTGCACGAACCGCTGCTCGGCTCGCTCGGCCGCGACCTCCTCGAGCTCCAGCAGCTGCTGCGCCTGCACGGGCTGGCCGGGCCTCCCCCGGGCGACGAGGGCCCCGGCGCGCCCGCTCCCGCCGCGGTCGAGCACCGCGACGAGCACCTGCCGCCCGAGCGGGAGCTCCCGGGCGTCGAGGACGCCGACCGCACGCTGCTGCAGCGCCTGCAGCGCGCCCTCGCCCGCGACGAGGTGCCCGCGGACCCGCCGCCGCCGGCCCCGGGCGACCGGAGCGTGCGCCTGCACTCCTGCCACGGGCGGGTGCGGCAGGTCGAGGTGCTGCGCGAGGCGGTGCTCGGGCTGCTGGCCGACGACCCGACCCTCGAGCCGCGCGACGTCCTCGTGCTGTGCCCCGACGTCGAGGCCTTCGCGCCCCTGGTGGCCGCGACCTTCGGGGCCGGGTCGGTCGAGGAGGGGTCGGTCGAGGACGGCGCGCCCGGGCCCGGGGCCGCAGCCGGGGGGCACCCCGTCCGGCACCTGCGGGTGCGCGTGGCCGACCGCGCCCCGCGCCGGGAGAACCCGCTGCTGCAGGTGCTCGCGCAGGTGCTCGACCTCGTCGGCTCGCGCGTGCCCGCCACCGCGGTGCTCGACCTGGCGGGCCACCCGGCCGTCCGCCGTCGCTTCCGCCTCGACGACGACGCGCTCGAGCGGCTGCGCGGGTGGGTCGTCGCCGCCGGCGTCCGCTGGGGCCTCGACGCCGACCACCGCGCCGGGTGGGGGCTCGGCGGGCTGCGGCAGGGCACGTGGCGCGCCGGTCTCGACCGGCTCCTGCTCGGGGTGGCCGTCGAGGGGCTGCCAGCGGCGGCCGACCCGGCCGCCACCGCGGACGTCGGGGGCACGGGCGGGGCCGACCTCGTGCTGGGCGGCGCCGTCCCCCTCGACGACGTCGACAGCTCCGACGTCGCGCTCGCCGGGTCGCTGGCCGAGCTCGTCGACCGCCTCGACGCCGTCGTGCACCTGCTCGCCGGACGGCGCGACGCCTCCTCCTGGGCCGCCGCCCTGGAGGACGCGGTGCTCCGCCTCGCCGCCCCCGAGCCCGACGGCCCGTGGCAGGCCGCGCAGCTGCACCGCGAGCTGGCCGGCGCGGCCGAGGGCGCCTCCGACGCGCTCCTCGGGGCCGCCGACGTCCGCGTCCTCCTCGCCGACCTCCTCGTCGGGCGGCCCACGCGCGCCGGCTTCCGCACGGGCGCGATGACGGTCTGCACCCTCGTGCCGATGCGCTCGGTCCCCAGCCGGGTGGTCGTCCTCCTGGGGCTCGACGACGGGGCCTTCCCCCGGCGCAGCGCCGTCGACGGCGACGACCTGCTGGTGCGCGACCCGTGGACGGGCGAGCACGACCCGCGCAGCGAGGACCGCCAGCTGCTGCTCGACGCCGTCGCCGCCGCCGGTGACCACCTGCTCGTCCTCGTCACGGGCGCCGATGAGCGCACCGGCGCCGACGTCCCCCCGGCCGTGCCGGTCGACGAGCTGCTCGACGCGCTCGACCGCACCGCCACGGTGCCCGGAGGCCGCGTGCGGGACGTCATCAGGACGACCCACCCGCTGCAGCCCTTCGACGCCCGGGTCTTCCGCACCCCGGCCGCGGGCCGTGCCCCCGGGGACCCGGGCGACGCGTCGTCGTCCGGGTCCCCGGCGCCGCGTCCCTTCAGCTTCGACACCGGCGCGCTGGCGGCGGCCCGTGCCGCGGCCGGGCCCCGCCGACCCCCGCGCCCCGTGCTGGCCGCGCCGCTGCCCGCGCGCCCGCCCGCCGCGGAGGTCTCCCTGGCCGACCTGCGCTCCTTCCTGCTGCACCCGGTGCGGGCCTTCTGGCGCCAGCGCCTCGAGGTCTCCGTCGTGCGCCCCGACGAGGAGCCCGACGACGCCCTGCCGCTGGACCCTGACGGCCTCGAGCGGTGGGCGCTCGCGCAGCGGCTGCTCGACCGGCGGGTCGCGGGCGACGACGTCGCCGACCTCCTCGCCGTCGAGCTGCACCGCGGCGACCTCCCCCCGGGCCCGCTCGGCGAGCGCTACCTGCGCGGCGTCGGCGGCGAGGTCGAGGCGGTCGTGCGGGCCTCCGAGGCGGAGCGCGCGCTGCCGCCGGGTGCGGTCGACGTCGACGCCGACCTCGGCCCGC
>NZ_JABEMA010000089.1 GCF_013004605.1 Pseudokineococcus marinus | reverse complement strand
CTGACGAGCGACGGTCCGCAGGTCGTCGGCGAGCGGGCGCAGGAGCACCTCGCGTCGGTCCTGGCCCCGGGCCGGGCGCAGGACCTCGTCCACGAGCTGGAGCCGGCGTCCCCGGGTCGTCCGACGACGGGACGACGCTCGAGGCGCTGGCCAGCGGCACCGCCGTCGCGGCGCGCCTTCGCGCGCACGGGCGGGAGGCGCGGACGAGCCGCGACGTCGTCGCCCTCGTCCGCGCCGGCGACCCGCTGGCGCTCGACCTCGTGCGCCAGGCGGGCCGCGACCTCGGCGAGGTGCTCTCGACGTGCGTGAACCTGCTGAACCCCGGCGCGCTCGTCGTCGGCGGCTCGCTCGCCCTGGCGGGCGAGGACCTGCTCGCCGGCGTCCGCGAGGTCGTCTACCGGCGCTCGACGCCGCTGGCGACGCGGCACCTCACCATCGCGACACCGCGCGCCGGGGCCGACGGCGCGCTGCTGGGGGCAGCGCTCGTGGTGGCGCAGCACCTGCTCGACCCGGCCTGAGCGCGCCGGCCCGCCCGGACGGCTCCGAGCGAGATCGGCGCCTCGGCCGTGTCCGGCTCAGCGGGAGCCGTTCGCCGCGTCCGCGAGCGCCGGCAGGTCGCCCTCGTCGACGGGGAAGCCCGGGAAGCGCGTGAGCCGCACGAGCGGGATGGCCCGCATCATCCGGCCGTGCTGCGGGTCGTCGAGCATGGCGGCGGCCTCGCCCAGGCGGGAGCGCAGGTCGGGTCCGGCGACGGGGTGCTCGAGCCACGTGCCCGCCTCGGACTGCGGGGTGAGGAGGGGCACGAGGTCCTCGCCCTCGACGTCGACGACCGCCCGCTGGCGCACGTCGCGCGAGGACGCGCCGACGCGGACCTCGTAGCGGCCACCCTCGAGCACCCAGCGGTGGTGGACCTCGCTCCAGTGGCCGAGGTCGCGGGCCGACAGCGTGAGCGAGACCTCCTGCGCCGCACCGGGCTCGAGGTGGACGCGGGTGAAGCCGACGAGCTCCTGCTCCGGCCGGACGACGCCGGCGTCCTGCGGCGCCGCGTAGACCTGCACGACCTCGGCGCCGGCGCGCTCGCCGGTGTTCGTGACGGTGAGGGCGACCTCGACGCTCGCGTCCTGCCCCGCCCCGGTCGCGCGGACCGCGAGGTCGGTGTGGGCGAAGGTCGTGTAGGTCAGCCCGTGCCCGAAGGGGAAGGAGACGGGCGCGCGGCGGGTGTCGTACCAGCGGTAGCCGATGAGGAGCCCCTCGCGGTAGCGGACGACGCCGCTGTCGCCGGGGAAGGCGCCGTAGGCGGGGGTGTCCTCGAGGCGCACCGGGACCGTCTCGGCGAGGCGCCCGGACGGCGAGACGACGCCGTAGAGGAGGTCCGCCGTCGCCGCGCCGCCGGCCTGGCCGAGCAGCCAGCCCTCCAGCAGGGCGTCGGCGCGGTGCGCCCAGCCGTCGACCGCCACGGCGCCGCCGTTCGACAGCACGACGACGACACGGTCGCAGGCGCCGCGCACGGCCTCGAGGAGGGCGACCTGACCGCCGGGGAGGTCGAGGTGCTCGCGGTCGTAGCCCTCGGACTCCCACGACGCCGGCAGGCCGAGGAAGAGGACGGCGACCTCGGCGCCGCGCGCGGCCTCGACAGCCTCGGCGACGAGCGCCTCGTCCGCGCCCTCGCCCGCGGCGGGCTCGGCGACGTAGCCGGCGGCGAAGACGACCTCGCGGCTCGTGCCCGCGCGCAGGGCGGTGAGCGCGTCGTCGAGGCGGGTCGGGTTGACCTGGGAGGACCCGGCGCCCTGGAAGCGCGGGTTGCGCGCCATCTCGCCGATGACGGCGATGCGGCCACCCGCGGACGGGTCGAGCGGCAGGACGCCGTCGTTCGTCAGCAGGACCGCGCTCTCGCGGGCGGCCTCGCGGGCGAGCGCGTGGTGGGCGTCGGCGTCGAAGGTCTGGCCGGGCGCCATCGCCGGCAGCGCCTTGGCGAGGAGCTCGAGGTTCCGGCGCACGACGACGTCGAGCTCGGCCTCGGTGAGGTCACCGGCGTCCAGCCCGGCGCGGATGCTCGCGTCCCCGGAGCCGCCGGACGCCGGCATCTCGAGGTCGAGCCCGGCCGCGACGGCGCGCCAGCGCTCGTCGACGGCGCCCCAGTCGGAGACGACGAGGCCCGCGAAGCCCCACTCCTCGCGCAACACCTGTGTGAGCAGCCACGGGTCCTGGCTGGCGTAGACGCCGTTGACCTTGTTGTAGGAGCACATGACCGTCCACGGCTGCGCCTGCGTCACGACGCGCTCGAAGGCCGGCAGGTAGATCTCCCGGAGCGTCCGCTCGTCGACCTCGGCGGAGATGCTCATCCGCTCGGTCTCCTGGTTGTTGGCCGCGAAGTGCTTCAGCGAGGTACCCACGCCGCGGCTCTGGACGCCCTGCACGAGCGCGGCGGCCAGCTCGCCGGCGAGCAGGGGGTCCTCGGAGAAGTACTCGAAGTTCCGGCCGCACAGCGGGCTGCGCTTCATGTTGACGCCCGGGCCGAGGAGGACGGCGACCTGCTCGGCGCGGCACTCGTCGCCGAGCGCGGCGCCGACGCGGCGCAGCAGGTCGGCGTCCCACGTCGACGCCAGGCCGGCCGCGGGCGGGAAGCACGTCGCGGGCACGCTGTCGTTGAGCCCCACGTGGTCGGACTCGCCCGCCTGCTTGCGCAGGCCGTGGGGGCCGTCGGTGACCATCACCGCCGGGACGCCGAGGCGCTCGACGCCCTGGGTGTGCCAGAAGTCCGAGCCCGACGCGAGGGAGACCTTCTCCTCGAGCGTGAGCTGCGCCATGACGGCGTCGACGTCGAGCGGCGGGTCCTGCGGGGTGCTCACGGGGGTCCTCCTCGTCGCGCGCCGGTGCGCGAGCGGACTGGTCTCTCGGCGGACGGCGCCCGGTCCGGGCGCCTCGGGCGGACGCTAGCGCCGTACTGTCCGCGGGGTGCTGCACCGCCACCCGCGCCTGACGTCCTTCGTCGCCCGCTTCCTCGTCATCGTCGTCACCCTCGGGGTCGTCGACGCGCTGGCGCCGGGCCTGTCGACCGTCCTGCGCGTCGTCGTGGCCGTCGCCGCCAGCCTCGCCGTCGGCGCGCTCGTCGACCGGCAGCTCGGCCTCACCGGCCGGCGCAACCCCTCGGACGGCCCGCCCGGGCAGCACTGAGCGACGTCGTCACGCCGCCAGGGCGGGGGCGACGACGAAGGCGAGCGACGCGGCGCCCACGAGTACCAGCGCGGCCGTCAGCGCGGCGACCGCCGGGCCGGGCGACGGCAGGGCGCCGCCGCCGTCGGACACCAGCTCTCGGCTCACGCGGTGGTACTGCGTGGCCGCACCGAGGTAGGCGGCGCCGCACAGGACGAGCCCGAGCAGCCCGATCACGGCGACCACCGGTCCCAGCACCGGCGCGACGAAGCGGACCAGCGCGGCGCAGCCGACGGCCAGCGCGAGCGTCGTCCGTCGCCAGGCCAGGAGCGTGCGCTCGGGCTGCAGGCCCGGGTCGAAGAGGTCGTCGACGGGCGCCGCACGGCTCACAGCAGCAGGCCCACGACGAGCAGGGCGCTCGCGAGCACGACGCCGCCCGCGACGACGGGCGCCAGCGAGGGGGCGGGCAGGGGTGTCGCCCGGCGCATGGCGATCTCTGCGCGCGCCCACCCCAGCCACGCCTGGGCCGCCGACAGCAGGCCGAGGACGACGAAGACGACGGCGGACGCGAGCCGCAGCACCGGGTCCACCGGCAGGGCGAGCGCCTCGAGGGCGACACCGGCGGCCAGCAGGGCGAGCGACGTCCGCACCCACGCGAGGAAGGTGCGCTCGTTGGCGAGGCTGAAGCGGGGGTCGGGCTCCTCGCCGCGGCCGTAGACGCGGCGGGGGAACCTCGCGCGCTCAGCCACCCGTCCTCCTCGCTCGCACCGGCCGCTCGACGTCCTCACCCTGTCACCCGTCGGCGCACCGACGGGAACGGCGCCCCGGAGCCCGCGCCGTCCCCGCGCTACCCCTGCGCGACCCGCCCGTACCGCCGCGTCGCCGGTGCGGCGGTGACGCCGAAGGCGAGCGTGCTCACGGCGACGGCGAGCGACCCGGCGGCGAACAGGCGCGGGTCGGTGACGCCCTCGTCGAGGCTGTACACGAGGTAGAAGACGGCGCTGACGCCCATGGGCCCGAACCAGCCCGCGAAGGCGCCGTCGCGCCGGGACAGACCGAGGGGCCGGTGCAGCAGCAGGAGCGCCGGCAGCCGGCGGACGAGCAGCACCGCGACGGCGAAGACGGCCGCGCCCCAGCCGAGGTCCGCCCAGTCCGCCCACGGCAGGACGACGCCGAGCACGAGGAAGAAGGGCAGGACGGCGTAGCGGTTGACCGCCTCGTCGAGGGAGCTCTGCGGCTCGCGGTCCGACGTCGGCACCACCCTGTCGTAGGCGAGGCCCGCGACGAAGACGGCGAGGACGCCGTCGGCGCCCGCCACCCGCGCCACGCCGAGCACCGCGACCGCCAGCAGCAGCGTGAGGACGAGGCGGGGGCCGCCCGCGAGCGTGCGGTCGTCGTCCGCGCGCGGCACGAGGCGCCCGGCGAGCGTCCCCAGCACCACGCCGACGACGACGGCGACGACGACCTCGCGGACGGCGTCGCCGACCGCCGTCCCCAGGGCCTCGCCGGGCAGCACAGCAGCCAGGCCGAGGAGGACGAAGGGCAGGCCTAGGCCGTCGTTGGCGCCGCTCTCGCCGGTGAGCACCTGCCGCAGCCGGGCGGGGAGGTCCCGCTCGGCCGGGCCGCCGGAGACGACGGAGGAGGCGAGGACGGGGTCGGTCGGGGACAGGCACGCGCCGACGAGCAGGGCGAGCCCGAGGGGCAGGCCCATGGCGAGGGCCGCCGCCCCGCTGAGGAGCATGGCGAGCGGCATGACGAGGACGAGCAGGAGCACGACCGGCCGCACGACCGACCGGAACCCGCTGAAGCGGAAGCGCAGCGCCGCGGCCATGACGGACCAGGCCAGCAGCAGGCGCGTGCCCTCGAGCAGCAGAGGGTCGCGGACGTCGTCGGGCACGACGACGAGCCCGAGCACCGCCGGGCCCGCGAGGACGCCGAGCACCAGCGCGACGAGCGGCTCGCTCACCGGCGAGCGGCGCACCACCGTGCTCAGCAGCGCCAGCGCGACGCCGACGACGCCCACCACCGCGTAGACGAGGTGCAGCTGCTCCACGGGTCCCCTCCTCGGCGTCGACCGGCCGCCCGGCGTCCGCGCGGCCTCCGCGATGGTGGTGGAGGAGACCGGCGCGCGCAGCCCGCGAGGGCGCAGGGCCGGAGGGCCCTGGTCGGACGGGGCGGGCCGCCCGCCTCGGGCCCCTAGCCTGGACCCGTGATCGAGGCCAGGGGCTTGACCAAGCGCTACGGCGCGAAGACGGCGGTCGACGACCTCTCGTTCACCGTGCGGCCGGGCTCCGTCACCGGCTTCCTCGGGCCGAACGGCGCGGGGAAGTCGACGACGATGCGCCTGCTCCTCGGCCTCGACCGGCCGACGTCCGGCGAGGCGCGCGTCGGCGGCAAGCGCTACCGCGAGCACCGCGCGCCGCTGCGCGAGGTCGGGGCGCTGCTCGAGGCCCGAGCCGTCCACCCCGGCCGCAGCGCCCGCGCGCACCTGCTCGCGCTGGCGCGCACCGAGGGCATCCCCGCGCGACGGGTCGACGAGGTGATCGAGCTCGTCGGGCTCACCGGGGTCGCCCGCAAGCGCGTCGGCGGCTTCTCCCTCGGCATGGGCCAGCGCCTCGGCATCGCGACGGCGCTGCTCGGCGACCCGGCCGTCGTCATGCTCGACGAGCCCGTCAACGGCCTCGATCCCGACGGCGTCCTGTGGATCCGCACCCTGCTCAAGGGCCTGGCCGCCGAGGGGCGCGCCGTCCTCGTCTCCAGCCACCTCATGAGCGAGATGGCGCAGACCGCCGACCATCTCGTCGTCGTCGGGCGCGGCAAGCTGCTGGCGGACACGAGCGTCACCGAGCTCACGGCCCGCACGCAGGACGCGGCCGTCACCGTGCGCTCGCCGCAGGCCGCGCGGCTCGCGGTGCTGCTGCGCGGCGTCGGCGCTCGGTCGACCACCACGGGCGGCGCCGACCGGCTCGAGGTGCACGGCGCCACCGCCGCGCAGGTCGGCGAGGTGGCGGGCCGCCACGGCGTCGTCCTCCACGAGCTGCACGCGCGGACCTCGACGCTCGAGGAGGCGTACATGGCGCTCACCCGCGACAGCCGCGAGTACCGCACCGACGACGGGGCCCGGACCGACGGAGACCAGCCCGACGGGACCGCAGCCGAGGGGGCCGCACGATGAGCAGCACGAGCACGGTCGGCGGAGGGCCGCGCGGCAGCCGCCGCGGCGTCGCCGGGTCGCAGAGCACCGGGTCCGGCGGCGCGTCGCTGCCGCGCGTGGTCGGCGGCGAGTGGACGAAGGTCGCCACGCTGCGCTCGACGTGGGTCCTCGTGCTCGTCGTCCTGGTCCTCGGGATCGGCGTCGCCACGCTGTCCGGCTGGGGTGTCTCGCAGGCGCTGGAGGCCGCGGAGACGAGCGGGCAGGTGCCGCCAGGGGGCCCGCCCGGCGGCTTCCAGACCGGTCCGACGGGCCAGCTCGTGCCGGTCCTCTCCTCGACGTCGCTGGCGGCGCTGCTGCTGGGGGTCCTCGGCGGCCTGGTCGTCACGAGCGAGTACGCGACCGGCACGATCACCGCGACCCTCACCGCGGTGCCGCGCCGGTGGCCGGCGCTCGTGGCCAAGGCGCTGGTGGTGGTCGTGCTCGCCGGCGTCGTCGCGCTGGTCGTCTCCTTCGCCGCGCTGCTGCTCGGGGCGTCCTTCTTCCCCGAGGACGTGCGCGTCGGCCTCGGGGACGACGGCGTGCTCGGCGCCGTCCTCGGCAACGCGGCCGGGATGGTCTCCGTCGCCCTGCTGGGGCTGGGCGTCGGCACGCTGCTCCGCAGCACCGCCGGCACCATCACGCTCCTGGTCGCGCTCGTCTTCGTCGCGCCGCCGCTGCTGCCGGTCTTCGGCGTGGACTGGCTGACGACCGCCTCGGAGCACACGCCCCTGAGCGCGAGCCTCTCCTTCGCCCAGCTCGACGGCTCGGCGCCGTACGGGACGACGGCCGCGGTGCTCGTGCTCGTCGGCTGGGCGGTGGTCCCGCTCGCAGCCGGGCTCGTGCTCCTGCAGCGCCGCGACGCCTGAGCCGCACGGCGACCTGCGCAACGGCTCGTCGGCGGCGGACGCGAGGTCCTGACCAGAGGTGACGCTGAGCGACCGGCTCTTCCGCAGGTCGCTGTGCGCAGACGGCAGCCGTCGGGGAGGACGAACCCCTCCGCCCGCGGCAGCGCGGGGCGCTGACCTGCGGTTCCGTCCGCCGGGGACACCTTCGTCCTCCCCGGCGGCGCGCCTCACGGGGCGGGCGGGCCCTCGACGGGGACGGGCGACCGGCGGCGAGCGGCGCGGCCAGCGCGTGCCGGGCGAGCGGCGCGGCCCTCGTCGGCGTTGACGGCGACGGCCCCGGCGACGATGAGCGCCCCGCCGAGCAGCTGCACCGGCACGGGGAGCTGGCCCAGCAGCACCCAGGCGACGAGGACGGCGAAGACGACCTCGGTGAGCCCGACGAAGGAGGCCGTGCGCGAGCCGAGGCGCCGGGCGCCGGCCACGCCGGTGGCGTAGGCGACCGCGCCGGCGACGACGCCGAGCCCTCCGACGGCGACCCACCAGGGCACCTGCGCGCCGGCGAGGAGGACGTCGCCGCCCGAGACGGCGAGCGGCACGAGCCCCACGAGCCCGGCCAGCCCGAGGACGGCGGCGCCGACGACCAGGCCGCCGGTCGCGAGCACGAGCGGGGGCAGCCCCGCGCCGGGGCGGGCGGACAGCGCGAAGTAGGCGGCGAGACCGCACGCCGCGAGCAGGGCCCACGCCACGCCGACCGGGTCCACGCGGACCGAGCCGGTGAGGTCGAGCACGAGGACGAGCCCGCCCAGGGCCAGGACCGTGCCGAGCGCCACGAGCGGGGAGGGCCGGCGGCCGCGCACCCACGCCAGGAGCACGAGCAGCGCGGGGGCGAGGTACTCGAGCAGCAGCGCGACGCCGACCGACACCGTCTGCACGGCGGTGAAGTAGGCGAGCTGGCAGCCCGCCACGGCGATGACCCCGTAGGCGACGACGAGCCCGGCGTCCGCGCGCAGGAGGTGCCAGCGCCCGCGGAGGACGAGCACCGCGGGCAGGAGCAGGACCGCGGCGCCGACGACCGCCCGCACGAGGACGGCCGCGCCCGGCGTCCAGCCCGCGTCGAGCAGCCCCTTGCCGAGGGTCCCGGAGGTGCCGAAGGCCAGCGCCGACAGGAGCGCGATGACGAGGCCGACGGCCCGGGTGCGGCCGCCGGCGGGCGCCGTCGTCGTGGGAGCGCTCACGCGGTCCACCTCCTCCGCCGGTAGGTCCTCACCGGCTCGTCATCAGTCATCGGTGCGTACGCTGGTGACGCTAGGCACGCCGACGTCAGGAGTCAACATGGTCTTCGCCCATGACACGGAGGTGTCGCTGACGACGGCGGCGGCGCTCGTCAACACCGCTCCCCCGGCGGCGCCCGGGCACCGCCGGGAGGGCGTCGACCAGCTGGCCACCACCGGTGACCTCGACGCCTTCGTCGAGGAGTGGGACTACACGGGCTCGCGCACTCACGACGCCGCCGAGCTGGACGCCGTCCGGGCCCTGCGACCGCAGCTGCGGCGGCTGTGGACGGGCGACGAGGAGGAGCAGGTCACCGGCGTCAACGACCTCCTCGCCCGGGCGCGGGCCCTGCCGCAGCTCGTGCGCCACGACGGGTGGGACTGGCACCTGCACGCCACGACGCCGGACGCGCCCCTGGCCGAGCGGATGGCGGTCGAGGCGGCCATGGCGCTCGTCGACGTCCTGCGCTCCGGTGAGCGCTCGCGGTTGCGCACGTGCGCGGCGGAGGACTGCGACGACGTCCTCGTCGACCTCTCGCGCAACCGCTCCAAGCGCTTCTGCGACGGCGGGTGCGGCAACCGCGCCGCGGCTGCGGCGTACCGGGCCCGGGTGGCCGACCGCGGCTGAGGAGGGCCGCGGACCTCGCCCGGGACCTCCGGCAGCGGAGGAAGGCTACGAACCTCTGCCCGCGGCTCTCCTAGAGCGGAGGAAGGCTACGAAGTACGGCCCGGGGCGTTCCTGCAGCGGAAGAAGGCTACGAAGTCCGCGGCCGAGGCAGCCCGGCCCGGAGGCGGGCGACGCCGTCCGGCGGGCGGCGAGGTGGGCGGGGCGCCGGGCGGCGTCTGCCAGAGTTGGCGCGGCTCACCACCGGCGGCGTGCTCGTCGGCGGCGACCCGACCTGCTGACCGTCCTGCCGGCGCCGACGCGCGGCGGGCCCACCGAAGGAGCCGTCCCGGCGTGACCTCCCCGCACCGCGCGCTGCCCGCCCTCCCCGCCCACCTGGAGAGCACCGCCCCGGGCAGCGGGCGGCGCTGCGCGCCCCGCGCGCGCGTCCGCTCCGACGCCCCCGAGCTCGACCTGTCGGGCACGTGGCGCTTCCGCCTGTGGCCCACCGCCCTCGGCGGCGGCGAGGACGACGCAGCCCTGGCCGCGCTGTCCGAACCGGGCGCCGTCCCGTCGAGCGGTGCGGCGGAGGGCTGGGACGACCTGCCCGTGCCCTCGCACTGGGTGATGCACGGCGACGGCCGCTACGGGCGGCCCTGGTACACGAACGTCGTCTACCCCTTCCCCGTCGACCCGCCGCACGTGCCGACGGAGAACCCGACGGGCGACCACCTGCGCTCCTTCACCGTCCCCGACGAGGACGCGTGGACCGGGGCCGAGCGCCACGTGCTGCGCCTCGACGGCGTCGAGAGCGCCTGGCGCGCCTGGCTCAACGGCGTCGAGGTCGGCACCGGCACGGGCAGCCGCCTGCAGCAGGAGCTCGACGTCACGGGGCTCGTGCGCCCCGGCGAGAACGCCCTGCTGCTGCGCGTGCACCAGTGGTCGGCGGCGACCTACCTCGAGGACCAGGACCAGTGGTGGCTGCCCGGCGTCTTCCGCGAGGTCGCGCTGCTGGCCCGGCCCGCCGGGGCGCTCGACGACGTCGCCCTCGACGCCGGCTACGACCACCGCACCGGCGCGGGGCGCCTCGACGTCCGCGTCACGGCGGGGGCGGACGCCTACCCCGTCGTCCTGCGCGCGCCCGAGCTCGGCGTCGAGGTGACGTGGGAGAGCGCGGACGACGTCGCGCCCGTCGACGTCGACGCCGTCGAGCCGTGGAGCGCCGAGGTGCCGCGCCTCTACGACGTCGAGGTGTCCTCGCGCGGCGAGACCGCCTCCCTGCGCGCCGGCTTCCGCACCGTGGAGATCGCCGGCGACCAGTTCCTCGTCAACGGCCGTCGCGTCGTCTTCCGCGGCGTCAACCGCCACGAGGTGGCCGCCGACCGCGGCCGGGTCTTCGACGAGGCGCACGCCCGCGAGGACCTCGCCCTCATGAAGCGGCACGGGGTGGACTCGATCCGCACGAGCCACTACCCGCCGCACCCGCGCCTGCTCGACCTCATGGACGAGATGGGCTTCTGGGTCGTCCTCGAGAACGACCTCGAGACCCACGGCTTCGAGCTGACCCCCGGCGCGCCGTGGCGCGGCAACCCCAGCGACGACCCGGCGTGGGAGGAGGCCTACCGCGACCGCGTGGCCCGCACCGTCGAGCGCGACAGGAACCACGCCTGCGTCGTCCTCTGGAGCCTCGGCAACGAGGCCGGCACCGGGCGCAACCTCGCCGCGGCGGCCGCGGAGATCCGGCGGCGGGACAGCACCCGGCCGATCCACTACGAGGGCGACCACACGGCCGCCTACACCGACGTCTACAGCCGCATGTACCCGACGCTCGAGGAGGTCGAGGCCATCGGCTCCGGCGTCGGGCCGGTGCGCTGGACGACGCCCGCCCAGGCCGCGGCGGTGCGCGCGCAGCCCTTCCTCATGTGCGAGTACGTGCACGCCATGGGCAACGGGCCCGGCGCCGTCGCCGAGTACGACGCGCTGACGTGGCGCCACCCGCGCGTCCACGGCGGCTTCGTCTGGGAGTGGCGCGACCACGGGCTCGCCCACGCCACCGAGGACGGGACCCCCTTCTTCGCCTACGGCGGCGACTTCGGCGAGCCGATCCACGACGGCAACTTCGTCACCGACGGGCTCGTGCTCTCCGACGGGACGCCCTCGCCCGGGCTCGCCGAGTGGGCGGCCGTCGTCGGCGCCGTGCAGCTCGCGCTCCACCCCGCCGGCACCGGGGCCGGGCCGCTGCTGGAGGTCACCAACCGCCGCCACACGGCCAGCACGGCCGACCTCGCGCTGTCCTGGCGCGTCGAGCGCGACGGCGAGGTCGTCGCGTCCGGGGACCTCGAGGCGGCGCCGGTCGAGGCCGGCGGAGGGGCCGTGCTCGGGCTGCCCGACCCGGCCGCCGCGGCC